>JAFAFY010000166.1 GCA_023423235.1 Pseudomonadota bacterium | reverse complement strand
GGCGCGCTGCTGGCCATCGGCACCTGGATCATCCTGCCGCGCGAAGGCGGCGACAGCGACGACCACCACGGCGCGCTGTCGCTGTCGTCGGTGATCGCGCCGTTCCGCACCGTGTTCGGCAATCCGCAGAGCTGGCTGGCCGGCATCACCGGCGGCCTGCTGTTCGTGCCGACCACGATCGGCGCGCTGGTCTGGGCCACCGCGTTCCTGCACGAGGGCGAGAACGTGCCGATGGCGGTCGCCGCCTCCGATGCGGCGATGGTGCCGATCGGCTGGGTCATCGGCTGCCCGCTGCTGGGCTGGATCTCCGACCGCATCGGCCGCCGCAAGCCGGTGCTGATCGCCGGCGCGCTGCTGCTGCTCGCCAGCGGGCTGGCGGCGATCTACCTGCCGCCGGGCACGTTCCCGAAATTCTCGATCCCGCTGGTGATGGGCATCGCCTCGGGCGCGGCGATGATCCCCTTCGCGATGATCAAGGAGGCCAACCCGCCGCAGGTCAAGGGCACCGCGGCAGGCGTGATGAACTTCCTGGTGTTCCTGACCACCGGGCTGATGTCGCCCTTCATCTCGCACCTGATGGTGCCGACGACGCCAGGGTCCTCACTGAGCCTGCAGCAGTTCCAGCATGCCTTCCTGCCCCTGGTCGGCGGCGTGGTCGTGGCGATCGTGCTGGCGTTCTTCATGCACGAGACCGGCCACGGCCGCCAGCGTGCGGCCGCGCCGGCGCACTGACGGTCCACGCGATCCTGCATTGACCTGCATCGCGGCGGCCGCAGGGTCGCCGCGGGCATGCCGGGACACTGGCCCGACCCGACACCGATCGAACGCGCGACGGGGCCCCGATCCGCACGCGTCCACGGCAGCAGACGGGCGATCGCCCGCCTCGCGCCTCAGGGCGTGGCCGCCGGCACTTCGCCGGTGCCGGCAGCCGGAACCGCGGCATCGAGATCGGCCGCGGTACGCGGATCGATGACGCCCTGGATCGGCACCTGCGGCGGCAGCTTCGCGCGCAGCCGGCGCACCTCCGCCGCGCTGACCGCGGCACCCCGATTGCCCCAGCTGCCGCGGATGAAGCTGACCACGTCGGCAATCTCGGCATCGCTGAGGCGGTCGCCGAACCCCGGCATCGCGAACTGGGTCGGCGCGCCGCGGGTCGACGGCATGATCGCGCCGTTGAGCACGATGTGCACAAGCGAGGCCGGATCGTCGCTGTTGACCGCGGGATTGCCCGCCAGCGCTGGATAGACCTGCGCATAGCCGCCGCCGTGGGTGCGATGGCAGGTGGCACAGCTGTCGACATAGACCTGTGCGCCGCGTGCGCTGGCATCGCCGCCACGCAGGGCTTTCGCCGCTGCGGGATCAGCGGCGAACGGCGCTTCCTCGCGCGCCGGCGCCAGCGATTTGAGGTACCGGGCGATCGCACGCAGGTCGTCTTCGCCGACGTACTGGGTGCTGTGCTGGACCACGTCGGCCATGCCGCCGAAGGCCGCGGTGGTGTCGGTCCGGCCGGTGCCGAGGAAAGCCACGATGTCGTCCTCCGACATGCCGCCCAGGCCGGTCAGCGCCTCGCCCCGCAGGCTGGGCGCGACCCAACCGTCGGCGCTGCCGCCGCCCAGGAACCGTCGCGCCGGGTCGTCATGCAATGCCTTCTCCTGAAGCGTCAGCGCGCGCGGGCTGTGGCAGGCGCCGCAGTGGCCCAGCCCTTCGACCAGATAGGCGCCGCGGGCGACGACCGGATCCGCGTACGCTGGTGCGCGCGCCACCGCCTGCACCGGCGTCGGTGCGAACAGCGCACGCCAGTACGCCAACGGCCAGCGCAGCGACAGCGGCCACGGAATGTCGCTCTTGCGGTTGTCCTGCCGCACCGGCGCCACCCCGTGCTGGAAATACGCATACAGGGCGGCGATGTCCGCATCGCTGACCCGCGCGTAGGACGGGAACGGCATTGCCGGATACAACGGCGTGCCGTCCGGGGTGACCCCGCGGCGCACCGCGCGCTCGAAGTCGCCAAGGCTGTAGTCCCCGATGCCGGTGTCTGGATCGGGCGTGATGTTGGTGCTGTAGATCACCCCGATCGGCGACGCCAACGGCAGGCCGCCGGCGAAGGGCTTGCCTCCCGGTGCGCTGTGGCAGGCGACGCAGTCGCCCATCCGTGCCAGCGATTCGCCGCGCGCGAGCAGTGCCGGCGTCACCGGTACCTGCAGGCGCGCGGCGGCATCGCCTCCGGCCGGGAACAGCCGCGGTGCCTGCCAGGCGGCCAGCAGCGCCACCGCAGCGATGGCCAGCAACCAGGTCAGCCGGCGCCCCCAGCGATGGGCGGAACGCGTGCGCGCACTCATGCCTGCACCAGCGGGCCGGGATCGGCCAGGTAGCGCTCGCGGATCGCGGCTGCCGCCCAGTAGGCCAGGCCGCCGACCAGGCCAGTCGGGTTGTAGCCGATGTTCTGCGGGAACGCCGACGCGCCCATGACGAACACGTTGTGCACGTCCCAGCTCTGCAGGTAGCGGTTGAGCGCGCTGGTCGACGGATCGCTGCCGACGATCGCCCCGCCCGTGGTGTGGGTGCTCTGGTAGACGCGCACATCGTAGTGATCGCCGGGCTTCTTCAGGCTGACCGCGTACTGCGCCGGCCGCATCGCCTTGGCGATCTGCTCGGCGCGTTCGGTGACGAACCGGGACATCCGGTACTCGTTGTCGTGCCAGTCGAAGGTCATGCGCAACAGCGGCAGGCCGAAGGCGTCCTTGTAGGTGGGGTCGAGGTCGAGATAGCGGTCGCGATAGGACATCACCGAACCGTGCACGCCGATCGACGTGGTGTGCAGGTAATGGTCCCTGGCCGCGCGTTTCCATTGCGCGCCCCAGGCCGGCGTGCCGGGCGGCACCGACAATTGCTGGATCGGCCGGCCGCCGGTCTGGCCGCCATAGATGTAGGCGCCGCCGATGAAGCCATGCGGGCCATGGTCGAAGTGGTCGGAATTGAAGTCGTCGACGATCTGGATACCGCCGGCGCCGGCGCCGATGAACGGGTTGATCGCAACGTCCTTGTCGAAGAACACGCTGATGCCGCTCATCATCTGGTAGGCGTAGTTCCGGCCGACCACGCCCTGCCCGGTCTGCGGATCGTACGGCGTGCCGATCCCCGACAGCAGCATCAACCGCACGTTGTGCAACTGGTAGGCGGCCAGCACGACGATCCCGGCCGGCTGGAACACCTCGCGCCCCTGCGCGTCGATGTAGGTCACGCCGGTGGCGCGCCGGCCATCGGAATCCAGGTTGACCCGGGTGACATGGCTGCTGGTGCGCAGCTGGAAGTTCTTGCGCTGCATCAGCACCGGCAGGATCGTGGTCTGCGGCGCCGCCTTGGAATACATGAAGCAGCCGAACCGCTCGCAGTAGCCGCAGTAGTTGCACGGCCCAAGGCGCACACCGAGCGGATTGGTATAGGGCTGCGAGGCGTTCGACGAGGGCTGCGGGAACGGGTGGTAGCCGACTTCGCGCGCGGCGTCGGCGAACAGCTGTGCGCCATAGGTATCGGCCATCGGCGGATTGGGATAGTCGCGGCTGCGGCGGCCCTCGAACGGGTTGCCGCCGTCGCGGATGTCCCCGCCCAGGTTGCCGGCGCGCCCGGAGGTGCCGCACAGGTACTCGAAGCGGTCGAAATGCGGCTCCAGCTCGTCATAGCCGATGCCGTAGTCCTGGATGGTCATGTCCTCGGGCAGGAAGCCGCGGCCGTAGCGGTCGACGATGTGGCTGCGGAGATTCAGGTCCTCGGGCGATGGCCGGTAGTGCTGGCCGTTCCAGTGCGCGCCGGCGCCGCCGACGTTGTTGCCGAGCAGGAACGAGCCGTACTGGCGGTACGGCACCGCGGTGTCGCCAACACGGTGGCGCACGGTCACCGTCTCCCTGGCCAGCGGCTGGAACAGCCGGCCGCGGATGCCATAGGCCAGTTCGTCGATGATCTTGGTGTAGCTGAAATCGGGCTGGGTATCGCGGAACTCGCCGCGCTCCAGGGCCAGTACCTCGAGGCCGGCCTCGACCAGTTCCATGCCCATGATCGCGCCGGTCCAGCCGAACCCGACCAGCACCGCGTCGACGGGCTTCATCGTGATCATCAGCCTTCCCTCCGCAGCGATACCGGCCCGAACGGATAGACAGCGCCCGGCTGTTCGGCCCAGTCCATGAAATCGGCACGCGCGCCGGGGAAGCCGATCATCTTCCAGCTGCCCATGCCGCGATTGCCGCCGTACATCGGGTCGGCGAAGTAGCCCTCCTTGGTGTTCTGCAGCAGCAGGGCGAAGAAGGCCTGTGCGGGAACACCGTCCAGCACGGCGCTGCCCGCCTCGAGCTGCGACAACGCGGCGTCACGGCCGGCGGCGTCGAGTTCGGCGAATGGCTTTGCGTGCTGCGCCCGGCACCAGCGATCGACGGCTTCGATGCCGCTGCGGTAGAGCTCGCGCGGGGTGAAACGCAGCTGGTAGCCCAGCGTCGGCGGCGTGTCCGGTACGAACGGCCCCTGCATGTACCACAGCCCGCCGTGGCCGTAGTCGGATTCCATCTCGCGGTCGATGAATTCGGCCACGCCCAGCTCCAGCGCACCAGGGCCGACGTCGTCGGCCGGGATCAGGCGGTCGACCGCCGCGGTGACGAACGCCCATTCGGCCGGGTTGAAGTAGCGCGGTGCATAGTCGGCGGCGCGCTCCGCGGATGCCGCCTGGGGATCATCGGGCGCGCAGCCGGCAAGCGGCGTCGCCAGCAGGCCTGCGGCCGGCACCACCGCCAGCGTATGCCGGAGGAATCCACGGCGTGATTCCGAGACCTTGCCCGGGGGCACAGGGTCGAGGGGTTTGCGTGACATGGCTGGCTCCTGCTGGCGATGTGCCCGTGCAGGCGGCCGGCATGATCCGCCGGTCGCCCGCAAGGATGGTCCTCCCGATCCGGAGCCTACAACGACATCGCGGCGCCAAGTGTGGAGAACGGCACAGGCGATGATGCCGACCACGAACGGCAGCAACGGCCTCTGGCCGCGACGGGCCTGCAAGATCGACCTATGCGGTGCCCGGGTGCATGCCTACGGGATGCGGACCGCATGCCGGTGTTCGACCACCAGCTGCACCGCGCCGTTGCCGCGATAGTCGTCGGGCGTCAGGCGATAGGCGATGCGCTCGCGCGAGGCCGGCACGGCGTCGCCGCCCGCGCCGAAATGGATCGCGGCCAGCCGCAGTCGCGTGCCCACCGGACACAGCGTCAGCTTGAGGTGGCGCTGGCCGACGACGCGCCAGTCCAGCACATCGAACTCGCCGTCGAACAGCGGTTCGGGAAAGCCCTGCCCCCACGGCCCGCCGTCGCGCAGCGCCAGCGCATGGGCGATGTCGAACTCGCCTGGGGCCAGTGGCCCGTCGCTGAGGATTTCCGCGCGCAGCAGTGCCGGGTCGAGCATCGTCGCCACCGCGGCGCGGAACGCATCGGCAAATGCCGGGTAGGCCTCGCGCCGCAGGCTCAGTCCGGCGGCCATCGCGTGCCCGCCGAAGCGTTCGATCAGGCCCGGATGGGCGCTGTCCACCGCGGCCAGCACGTCTCGGATATGCAGGCCGGGAATCGAACGGGCGGAGCCGCGCAACTGGTCGCTGCCCGGCTCGGCCGGCGCGAACGCCACCACCGGGCGGTGCAGCGCATCCTTCGTCTTCGAGGCGACCAGCCCGACCACGCCCGGATGCCAGTCGGCATCGAACAGGCAGACCCCGGCGTGCAGCGGGTCGACCGGCGGCCGCTGCGCCAATGCGGCCTCGGCATCGTCGAGCATCGCTTGCTGCACCGCGCGGCGCTCGGCGTTGATCGTGTGCAGCACCCCGGCCAGTTCCCGCGCCTGGGCGATGTCGTCGGTCAGCAGGCACTCGATGCCGATCGCCATGTCCTCCAGGCGGCCGGCGGCGTTGATCCGCGGGCCGATGGCAAAACCCAGGTCGCCCGCGCCCAGCCGCGCGGCCTCGCGCCCGGACACCTCGACCAGCGCCCGCAGGCCGGCGCAGGCCTGTCCCGCGCGCAACCGGCGCAGGCCCGCGGCGACCAGCGCGCGGTTGTTGGCATCCAGCGGCACCAGGTCGGCCACGGTGCCGACCGCGACCAGGTCCAGCAGCGCGCCCAGGTCGGGCGCCGCGCCATCGGCGAACGCGCCGGCCTCGCGCAGCCGGCGCCGCAGCGCCAGCAGCACGTAGAAGATCACCCCGACGCCGGCCAGCATCTTGCTCGGAAAGCCATCGTCGGCGCGGTTGGGATTGACGATCGCATCGGCCGGCGGCAGCGCCGCGCCCGGCAGGTGATGGTCGGTGACCAGCACCTGCCAGCCCTGCGCCCTGGCCGCGGCAACGCCGGCGTGGCAGGCGATGCCATGGTCGACGGTGACCAGCAGCCCCGGCCCGGCGCCAGGCGCGGGCAGCAGCGGCGCCAGCGATTCGACCAGCGCGGGCGAAAGACCGTAACCATGCACCACCCGGTTGGGCACCGCATGCACCACGTCGGCCGCGCCCAGCATGCGCAGGCCGCGCACCGCGACCGCGACCGCGGTGGCGCCATCGCAATCGAAATCGCCGACCACCAGGATCCGCCGACCGGCGGCGATCGCCCGCGCCAGCAGCGTGGTCGCCGCATCAATGCCGGCCAGCGTGTCGGGCGGCAGCAGGCTGCCCAGGCGCGGCCGGGCGGTGTCGAGGTCGTGTGCGCCGCGCGCGGCGTAGATGCGCCGCAGCAGTGGCGGGACGGTATCCGGCCAGCCAGTCGCGGCTACCGCGTCGCCGTCCGCGCCCGGGATGGCTGCGCAGTCGCGGCGGCGGATCGTCGGCATGGCGGCAGTGCCGTCGTGGGCCGCGGGGACCGCCGGCGCGGCAGTCGCATCGTCCTTCCG
>JAFAFY010000160.1 GCA_023423235.1 Pseudomonadota bacterium | reverse complement strand
AGTCGCGCTCGCCCAGGTGGATCGCACCGCCCTGGCCGTCTGCCAGCACCTGGATCTCCACGTGGCGCGGGTTCTCCAGGAACTTCTCCATGTAGACCATGTCGTTGCCGAACGCGGCCTTGGCTTCCTGCTTGGTGGTGGCGATCGCGTTGACCAGCGCCGCCTCGGTGTGGACCACGCGCATGCCGCGGCCACCGCCGCCGCCGGCCGCCTTGACGATGACCGGGTAGCCGATCTCGCGTGCGATGCGCACGTTGGTCGCCGGATCGTCGCCCAGCGGGCCGCCGGAGCCGGGCACGCAGGGCACGCCGGCCTCCTTCATCGCCCGGATCGCCTCGACCTTGTCGCCCATCAGGCGGATGGTGTCGGCTTTCGGACCGATGAAGATGAAGCCCGACTGCTCCACGCGTTCGGCGAAATCGGCGTTCTCGCTGAGGAAGCCGTAGCCCGGGTGGATCGCCTGGGCGTCGGTGACCTCGGCCGCGGCGATGATCGCCGGCATGTCGAGGTAGCTGCGGTTCGACGGCGGCGGGCCGATGCACACCGACTCGTCGGCCATCGCCACGTGCTTGAGGTTGCGGTCGACGGTGGAATGCACCGCGACCGTGCGGATGCCGAGGGTGTGACACGCGCGCAGGATGCGCAGCGCGATCTCACCGCGGTTGGCGATGACGACTTTTTCAAGCATGGGATTGGGGCCGTGATTCGTGATTGGTGATTGGTGATTCGTAAGAAGCGGCGTCTTCGCGAACGGACGATGCCTGTTCTTTCGAACGGATCAGCGCATTGAGTCTGGCGAATGTACGGTCGAGCAATTGGACGAGTTCGGCTTCGGGACATGCCAGGCCGAGCCGGTCAGCCAGAAGTATCTGGGTGTCGAGTTCCGCAAGCGAACCGCGAGCGATCGAGAGGAATCGGATCAATTCGGCGGTGGAGCGTCGCGCTGCGCCTTCGGAAATGTTCGAAGGCACGCTGACCGCTGCACGACGCATCTGGGACGAGAGCCCGTAGCGCTCTTCGGCAGGGAATGCCGTGGTGAATCGATAGACGAGTACGACCAGATCCATCGCGTCGCGCCATACGTCCAGGCGCTGATGGGGCCGCTCCTTCGAATCACCAATCACGAATCACCAATCCCGGCTCTTCGCTCAGCCGATCACGAACAGCGGCTGGTCGAACTCGACCGGCTGGCCGCTTTCGCACAGCACGGCGACCACGGTGCCGGCCGTTTCGGCCTCGATCGGGTTGAACATCTTCATCGCTTCGATGATGCCCAGGGTGTCGCCGACCTTGACCTGCTGGCCGACGCTGACGAACGCAGGCTTGTCCGGCGCCGGCGAGGCGTAGAAGGTGCCGACCATCGGTGAGCGGGTGACCTGCCCGGGCGGCAGGTCGTCGCTGGCGGGCTTGGGCGTGCCGCCGGTGGCGGCCTCGACCGGGGAGCTCATCGGCATCACCGGCTCGGCCGCGCGCGGCGCGGCGACCGGCGCCGGCGCGTAGGCGATCGGGGCGCCGTGGCCCTGGGAGCGCGACAGGCGCACCGATTCCTCGCCTTCCTTGATCTCGATCTCGGTCAGGTTCGACTCTTCGAGCAGGTCGATGAGCTTCTTGATCTTTCTCAGGTCCATGCTGGGCCTCTCGGTTGGGTCGCGCGGTGCGCGAAAAGACGGGGAATCGGGGTGCGGCCAACGCCGCCGGGCGTCAGCCGCCGGCGCTCTGGCGCAGGCGGGCCAGCGCGGCGTCGAGCGCGTAGCGGTAGCCGTCGGCGCCGAAGCCGCAGATCACGCCGGCCGCCAGGTCGCTGACGTAGCTGGTGTGGCGGAACGGCTCGCGGGCATGCGGGTTGGACAGGTGGACCTCGATGAACGGGATCGCCACCGCCGCCAGGGCGTCGCGGATCGCCACGCTGGTGTGGGTGAAGGCGGCGGGATTGATCACGATCGCCGCGGTGCCGTCGTCGCGTGCGGCCTGGATGCGCTCGACCAGCACGTGTTCGGCATTGGACTGCAGGCTTTCCAGCGCGATGCCGGCGGCCGTGGCCGCGTCCTGCAGCATCGCGTCGATGTCGGCCAGCGTCGCGTGCCCGTAGACCGCCGGCTCGCGGGTGCCGAGCAGGTTCAGGTTGGGGCCGTGGAGGACGAGAATGCTGGACATCGCGGGCGCGCAGCGGAAGGTGCGCGAAGTCTGCGTGATGTCTCCGATGCTGTCCAGTTCGCAGACGTTTGCCGATTTTAAACGAGCGTTTGAGTGGCGGCCCGGCACCCGCGTCAGTCGGCCACCCAGGCGTCGATCTCACCATGCGCGAACGGGCCGATGCGCTGCTTGCGCACGCGCCCGTCGGCCGAGACCAGCACCGTGTAGGGCAGCACGCCGCGCGGATTGCCCAGGCGCACGCCGGCGTCGGCGGGGCCGGGGGCGTCGATGGCGATCCGGTACCCGACCGGAATGCGCGTCAGGAACGCGCGCACCGCGTCGGCGTCGTCGAGTGCGATCCCCAGCACCTGCACGCCGTTGTCGCCCTGTTCGCGGGCGAAGCGGTCCAGTTCCGGCATTTCCTCGATGCACGGCCCGCACCAGCTGGCCCACAGGTTGATCAGGACCGGCGCGCCGGCGTAGTCGCCCGGCAGCGCCACCGGCGTACCGTCCAGCGCGGCGACGGTCATCGCCGGCACCGGCCCGCCGCGCCGGGCGATGGTCACGCCCTCGGGCGGTGCGGGGGCGGCGGCATTGATCGCACCCTGGTAGAGCCGCTGGCCGGTTTCGGTGCCCAGCAGCGGCCCCGGGCCGCCGACGAACAGGCTGATGAACACCCCCAGCGCGCCTGCCAGCACGGCGACGATGACGACCGTCAGCGGGCCGAACTTCATTGCGCGGCGCCCGCCGCCTGCAGTGCCTCGACCACGATCGCATCGCTGAGCAACGGCGGCAGCGCCACGCCGTCGCCGCCACCGGCCGGATACATCACGTACAGCGGCACGCCGACGGCGCCGTGGGCGTCGAGGAACGCGCCGATCTGCGGATCGACATTGGTCCAGTCGCCGACCATGTAGGTTGCGCCCGCAGCCGCGAGGGCCTGCTGGAACGGCGCCTGCGACAGCACCCGGCGCTCGTTGGCCTTGCAGGTGACGCACCAGTCGGCGGTCATGTTGACGAACACCGGCGTGCCGGCCGCGCGCAGCGCCTGCAGGCGCTCGGCGGAGTAGGCGACATGCCCGCTGTCGGCAGCCGCCTGGGCCGCTGCCGGCGGTGCCAGCCGGGTCAGGCCTGCGATCGGCAGGGCCACGGCCGCGGCCACCAGTGCAAGCGCCAGGCCACGCGCCAGTGCGCTGCCGGTGCAGCGCCTGCGCTCGAACCACCACAGCGCCAGGGCGAACAGCGTCAGCCCGGCGATCAGCAGCGTCATCGCATCGACCCCGCGCTGCCGGCCCAGCACCCAGGCCAGCCACAGCGCGGTCAGGTACATCGGGAAGGCCAGCAGCTGCTTGAGCGTTTCCATCCAGGCGCCGGGTTTCGGCAAGCGGTCGGCCAATGCCGGCACCAGGCCGATCAGCAGGAACGGCAGCGCCAGGCCGAGGCCCAGCATCAGGAACACCGCCAGCGCCAACGGCGCCGGCGCGGTGAACGCGAACGCCAGCGCGCCGCCCATGAACGGCGCGATGCAGGGGCTGGCGACCACGCAGGCCAGCACGCCGGTGAAGAAATCGCCGGCCGGGCCGCTGCGCGCGGCCAGCGACTGGCCGAGGTTGCCGACCCGCCCGCCCAGGGTGAACACCCCCGACAGGCTCAGCCCGACCGCGAACATCAGGTACACGAGCGCGGCGACGAACCCCGGCTGCTGCAGCTGGAAGCCCCAGCCCAGCGCCTGGCCCGCCGCGCGCAAGCCGATGACCAGCAGGCCGACCGCGGCGAACGCCACCAGTACGCCGGCCGTGTACCACAGCGCATGCCCCCGCGCGCTGGCGCGGCTGCCGCCGCTCTGCGCCAGGCCCAGCACCTTCAGCGACAGGATGGGCAGCACGCAGGGCATCAGATTGAGGATCAGGCCACCGAGCAGGGCCAGCCCGAGCGCGGCGAGCAGGCCACCGCCAGCGCTGCGTGGTGCCGGCGGGCGCGTGCGCGCGGCGTTGTCGCTGGCAGCGGCGTTGGCGGTGCCGCCCGCGGACGCGCCGGTTGCCGCCGATGCCGTATCCGCTGCCAGTCCCGCCTGTTCGGCGCGGTTCGCACCGTATTCGCCGCCCGTCCCGGTCGGGGTGGCGGCGCTTGGCGCCGTGCCGTCGCCGGGCGGCGTCGTCTCGCCACCGGGGAGCGCCGCGGCCGCTTCGGCCACGGTCTGCGCCCGGCCGGCCGGCACCGAGACCCGCACCGTGCGGGTCATCGGCGGGTAGCAGATGCCGTCGGTCTGGCAACCCTGGAAGGTTGCGGTGACATCGACCTCGGCCGCATCGGCGCGGCTGCGCAGCAGCGGCAACGGCACATCGACCTGGTCGAAGTACACGGTGACCGCGCCGAAGTGGTCGTCGTGGTGCGCGGTGCCGGCGGGCCAGCGCGGGCGCCCGGCGGCGATGCCATCGGCACCGTCGACGCGCACGCTGTTGCGGTCGCGGTAGAGGTAATAGCCGCGCGCCGGGGTGAAGCGCAGCAGCAGGGTGTCGCCATCGCCGGCGATCGCCTCGAAGGCGAAGGCCTGCTCCGCGGGCAGGGCGTTGCCGATGCCGGCCAGCGCGGGCGCGGGGCCGGGCGCCGCGCCCGACAGCGTGCGGCCCAGCGCGGCGAAACCGCTGTCGCCATCACCCGCATGGGCAGCGGGCGCCGGATTGCTCGCGGCCGCCGGCAGCGCCACCTGCAGGGTGCGCGTCTGCGGCGGATAGCAGATGCCCAGGTCTGCGCAGCCCTGGTACTTGACCTCCAGCGTGACCGTGCGCGCGTCGGGCGCGGCGCGGCCGGGCAGCGTCGCCAGCAGCGGGCCGCGCCAGGTCTCGACCTCGCCAAAGAATTCGTCCACATGCCGGCGGCCGTCGGGCAACTGCAACGCGCCGGCCTCGAACCCGCCGCCGGTCACGCGGACCGAGGTGCGGTGGCGATACAGGTAATAACCGTCGGCGATCTTCCAGCGGATCTCGATGCGGTCGCGGCTGGGCGCGGCCGCCGACAGCGCCAGTGCCTCGTCCACCGGCAGTACGTCGTCGAAATCGACCGCGGTTGCCGGCAGTGCCAGGCCGGCCAGGCCCAACAGCAGGGCAGCGGTCGCCAGGCGGCGCCACCCGCGCTGCGAGGCGGTGGCACTGGCCGCGCGGCGCGGTGCGGCGGTGGGCGGTGTGGCGGGGGCGGAAGAGCGGGGGGGATGCAGGTGCATCGCCGCAGTATCGCAGGCCATCGCGCGCGATGCCGGCCGCCGGCGCGGCGCGGTTGGGTGCAGCTCAGTCGGTTGGCGGCGCTGGTCCGGTTTCCGCCGCCACCCAGTCCAGGTACGCCGGCAGTCCGCCGGCGACCGGCAGCGCGACGATCTCCGGCAGGGTGTAGGGATGCAGTTCGCGCAATCGCCGGATCAGTGCATCGAGCTGCCCGTCCGTGGTCTTGGCGATCAACAGTACCTCCGTGTCGCTGGTCACCCGGCCCTCCCAGCGGTAGGTCGAGCGCATCGGCGGCAGTACGTTGACGCAGGCGGCCAGTCGCGCCTCGACCAGTGCGGTGGCGATGCGCGCAGCGCTGGCCGCGTCAGGGCAGGCGCTGAAACAGACGAATACGGACATACCGTCACGGTAGCCCAGGCAGCCGCGCGAGTGGGGACGCGCGCGGCCGGCGTCGCTCTCGACAGCGCGTCAACACCGCTGCAGGCAGCCTGCATGCGGCGAACGGTACGTTCCGGTCCTGTGTCATTCGTCGGCCTGCCAATTATTGAACTGGCCGGTATACTTTCCGGGCCGATCTGGAACGTTTCCTCCACTATGCCGACCCTGCCTGTCCGCGCGCTGTTGTGCGCCGCCCTTGCCTGCTCCACCGCCGCGCCCGCCATGGCGGAGAATCCGGTCGATCTCGGCATCGGCGCATCCGCCACCCGCGAGAACAGTACGACCCTCGTCGCCAGTCTGGCCTGGCTGCCGGAATGGCGCCGCACCGAGCACGGCGTCCTGCGCTGGGAGCTGGGCGGGGTCTATGTACGCGGCCGCGACAACACCCGCTTCGACCTGGGCGAGGATGCCGGCGTGGTCCATGGCGGCGTGCGCTACGAGCGCGACAACGGCTTCACCGCCGGTTTCGGCGTCGGCGCGCAGTTCGGCCGGACCGACGCGCTGTCGGGCAATCCGCAGTTCGTCAGCACCGTGGGCTGGCGCTGGGACCGGTTCGCCCTGCTTGCCCGGCACATCTCCAACGCCAGCATCAAGCAGCCCAATGATGGCGAGACCATGCTGCTGGCGACCTGGCGCTTCCGCTGACACTGTGCCGGGGTTGACCGGCGCGGGCGACGCGGAAGCGGGGTATCCCCTCCGTCGCCGGCCGCCGTGCTGTCGCCAACCGGGATCCGCCGGCCGCCGCCGCCGCCGCGGCTGAAAAAAAAGTCCAACGCCCCCTTGTAAAGGCCAACCCCGCGCCCATCTTGGTCGGCGTCCCGGTCCGCCGGGTGCGTGCGCGTCCGGTTCTGGCACTCTCCAGGTGCGAGTGCTAAGATCGCCGCCCGTTTTCTTCACAATCAAATACTTAGAGAGGGTGACATGAGCAATCTGAAGCCGCTTTACGACCGCGTCGTGATCAAGCCGATCGAAGCCGAAGAGAAGTCGGCCGGCGGCATCCTGATCCCCGACAACGCCAAGGAAAAGCCGACCAAGGGTGAAGTGGTCGCGGTTGGCGAGGGCAAGGCCCTGGACAACGGCAGCGTCCGCGCGCCGAAGGTCAAGGTCGGCGACAAGGTGATCTACGGCCAGTACTCGGGCAGCAGCTACAAGGCTGATGGCATTGAATACAAGATCGTCAAGGAAGACGACATCCTCGCGATCGTCGGCTGAGCCGATGACGGCGGTGATTGGCGATTGGTGATCCGTAACAGCCCACGCTGACGATCCCCGCCTGCTTCCGAACCGCCGCCACGTCCCGCCTTTTCAAATCACGAATCACCAATTACGAATCACGGAGTTTTTCACATGGCTGCTAAGGAAATCCGCTTCGGCGAAGACGCGCGCTCCAAGATGGTGCGCGGCGTGAACGTGCTTGCCAATGCCGTCAAGGCGACCCTGGGCCCGAAGGGCCGCAACGTCGTGCTCGAGAAGAGCTTCGGCGCGCCGACGATCACCAAGGACGGCGTGTCCGTCGCCAAGGAGATCGAGCTGGCCGACAAGTTCGAGAACATGGGTGCGCAGATGGTCAAGGAAGTCGCGTCCAAGACCTCCGACAACGCCGGTGACGGCACCACCACCGCCACCGTGCTGGCGCAGGCGTTCATCCGCGAGGGCTCCAAGGCCGTCGCCGCCGGCATGAACCCGATGGACCTCAAGCGCGGCATCGACAAGGCCGTGACCGCCGCCGTCGCCGAGCTCAAGAACCTCTCCAAGCC
>JAFAFY010000117.1 GCA_023423235.1 Pseudomonadota bacterium | reverse complement strand
CCTTGTTGTCGACCGAATGGATCGCCAGCGCCACGTTGCGGCCGTCGTCACTCCAGCGGATCGCACCGGTACCACCGCCGCGGCTGTCGATGTCGAGGCGGACCGGGCGGTTGCCGGTCAGCGCATCCTTGCCGGCGGCGCGGCGCAGGTCCGCCAGCGGGTCATGGGCGATGCCGGGCAGCGGGTCGGTCCTGAGTTCGCGCACGCGGCCACTGGCCAGTTCCACCAGCCACAGCGTATGCGGCAGCGGGTCGTTGCGGCCGACGCGGGTGCGCACGTCCTCGAATTCCTCGTAGCCCGATTCGGTGACGTACCTGGGCATGCGCCCGGCCTGGCCTTCGTTGCCGTCCCTGGCCTGGGTGACGACCACCAGCCAGTCGCCGTTGGGCGAGAGCGCGCTGCCGGCGATCTTCGCGTTCTTGCCCAGGAACACCGGCGACGGTGCGCCGGTCGGGTCGCTGCGGCGCCAGGCCTCGCCCTGCGCGCGCAGGGCGTCGCGGCGCGCGCGTTCGCTGCGCAGGCTCTCGATCATGCGCAGCTGGCGCTCGCGCAGCTCGTCGGCCGGCGGTGGCTTGGCCGGGTCGTCCTCGGTCTTGAGGCTGGTCAGCTGCGCCGTGCCGGTGCGCGCATCCCAGTGGAACCAGTCGTCGCCCGCGCGCCACACCAGCGCGCCGCTGCGGCTCCACTGCGGCTGCGCCTCGGCCGCCTCGGTGCGGGTGACCTGGGTCAGGCTGCCGTTGCGCAGGTCGCGCACGAAGACGTCGCCGTTGCGCACGAATGCGGCCCGGGTCCGTGCGGCATCGAAGACCGGTGCATTGCCGTCGATGTCGGCGCGACTGGCGCCATCGAGCCGGGTCGGCGCGCCGCCGGCCAGGTCGAGCGTCCAGGTGTCACGGATGGCTTCGCCCGTGCGCTTCTGGGTGTAGAACGCGCGTTGCCCGTCCCAGCTCCACCACGCGTTCTCCACCGGTGCGCCGATCCAGTCGGGATCGGCCATCACCTGATGCATGGTCAGCGGTTGCGCGGGCTGGGCAAAGGCCGGCTGGGCGAAGGCGAGCGATGCCAGCAGGGCGAACTGCAGGGAGGCACAGACAGGCAGGCGGGTGCGGGCGTGCACCCGGCGGGAAGGCAGGCGAAGCGGCATCGGCGAGAGGTCCGGGACGGAAACCCGGCAAGGGTAGCAGCCGCCGCAGGTGCGGCTGCCCCGAGGAAGGTCATGCGCGGGCAAACGATCGCACGCTGCCTTGCCGATGCTGCCGTGCCTGGTGCTGTCGTCCCGGTGCTGCGCGGGGACGGCGCGCTGCGCCGCCCCGCGCTCGGGTTCACCAGCTGAAGCCGGCGCCGCCCATCACGCTCTTCTCGCCGCCGCCCAGGGCGCCGCCGATCGAGACGCTGGCCGAGTCTCCGATCGCGCGCTGGTAGCCGATCGCCAGCGCGGTTTCGCCGCCTTGTCCGCCGACGCCGACACCCACGCGGTTGCGTCCGCGCAGGCCCGCGGTGTTCATCGCCATGCCGGCATAGGCGCCGCTGGTCGCGGCCAGGCGGTCCATGCGCCGGTCCTGCTGGCGGAAACGCTCGTCGACGTCGCGGCGGAAGCCGTCCAGATCGGCATTGAAGGCCGCGAACACGCTGTCGGTGTAGCTGCGGGCATTGGCCACCGCCTGGGTGGCGGTGGTGTCGGCGTAGCTGCGGGCGGTGGCCAGCGTCGTCGCATCGCCTGCATCGGCGTGGGCCTTGGCCGCGTCGAGCGCAACGCCGGCGGACGACGTGACCTGTGCGTCGGTATAGGCATTGGCGGCCGTCAGCGTGGCGGCGTCGCCCGCATCCGCATGGGCGATGGCGGCGTCGAGCGCCGCGCCGGTCGATGCGCTGATCCGCGTGTCGGTGTAGGCGTTGGCGGCGGCCAGCGTGTCTGCGTCGCCGGCCTGCAACTGGCGCAGGTTGGCGGCGTCGAAGTCGCCGGTGGCATCGGCGACGTTGACGATGCGGCGTTCCGCGCCGGCTGCGCCGACCGAGACGCTGTTGGCCTGGTCGGCCACCGATCCCGCACCGAGCGCAACGCTGTTGGCTGCGGTGGCCGCTGCGCGGGCGCCAAGCGCGGTGCCGCCTTCGGCCGAGACCAGCGTGCCGGCGCCGATCGCGGTGCCGCGGCCCACCATCGCGAAGCTGTTGCGCACGCCGACCACGGCGTGGCCGCCCAGGGCGACGCCATCGTCGCCGCTCACGCGCGAGCGGTCGCCGATGGACGTGCCGGCGATGAGCGCCGGCACGGGCGCGGTGTTGATGCTGATGGCGCCGGACGCCGGTGCGTTGACGAAGGCGCTGCGGCCGATGGCGACCGCGCCTTCAATGGTGGATCCGGAGAAGCTGCCCAGGATGGTCGCGCCCGCGGCATCGGCGAACGTACCGGTGCCGATGGCGACCGCACGTTCGCCGGTCACCGAACTGGCCGAACCGATGGCCACTGCCTCCCTGCCGGTTACCGATGCACGCGCGCCCAGCGCGGTGCCGCCGTTGGCCGAGACCAGCGTGCCGGCGCCGATGGCGGTACCGTCGTGCACCGCGGTGAACGCGTTGCGTACCCCCACGACCGCCCAGCCGCCGAGTGCAACGCTGTTGTTGCCGTTGGTTCGGGAGAAGGCGCCGACGACGGTGCCGCCGATCTCGACTGGCATGTCGAGCAGCGGAATCGAGCCGCCACCGGTGGGGTTGGCCCGGGCGTAGGCACCGATGGCGGTCGCGTTCTCCTGGCCGGCCGTGGCGTACGACCCCAGTGCCGTGCCGCGGACCGCCTCGGCGGTCGCGGTCGCGCCGACGCCAAGCACGCTGGAATAGGCGGCGCCGGCAAGGGTGTCCGCGCCGCATTCGGTCGAACCGGTGGCTGGGCCGGTGTTGCATTCCGGCGTGTCGTCGGCGGCGGCGGAGAAGGGCAGTCCGGCCGCGATGGCAAGTGCCAGCAGCAGCGGCAGCTGGGAACGCGGCGGGGCAACCGGACGAAGGGCTTGGGGCATTGCGATCTCCTGGAGTCGGGCCGGAAGTGGTCCGTGAAACGAAGAACGCAAATCCGTGGAAAGAACTGACATCCCCGGTTTCCGTCATCCGGCTGGGGCCGGGCGGAGGCCGGGAACGCGTGCCGCGGCTGCTTGCGGGCCGGCTGGGCACTGGCACCCACGTCGGTGGCCGGCAGTGCGGCGGGTTCGGGGGGCGCCGACGGCAGCGGCCTTGCTGGCGGTCACGCGGGCGTGTGCCGACGTTCGCCTGAGCCTTGGGGCTACCTGATCAGCACGATCTCCCAGTTCCCTTCCCACGCATGCGGGGGAAGGTGCCCGAAGGGCGGATGGGGGGAGCTTGGCCCGCACCCCAACCCGCTCCCGGATGCGGGAGCGGGGCCATACCGTGCTGCTGAATGTTCGTGTCAGTCAGGTGACGCGATGGAACCCGTCGCAAGCGCCGGGCGCGCTGATGCCGTGGGCCTTGGGTCTGGTCGCGGGCAGCGCCCGGCAGGATGAGGAAGCGGAACGCGGTGCCGGCCGTTTGCAGGCCCGCCTCGGCGGTCAGCCGGAACAGGCGCCCGTGTCGACCGCGGCCGGCGTGCCGCCCTGCGCGTGCAGCCGGTCCAACGCGGCACGGGCCGCGTCGCAGTGGCCCAGCCGGGCGAGCGCGGCGGCGTAGCGGCCGGAGACCGAAGCCAGGCGCTGGCTGTTGTAGGTGTTCTGCCACGCGGCGCGGTACGCCTCCTCGTGGTAGGGCAGCGCCTCCGCGTCCCGGCCCAGGTTCGAGAGCGCGCCGGCCGTCCAGTGCACGGCCATCTGGGTGATGGTGTTGCCGTCGCCGGCCTTGTGCCGCAGTACCGGCAGGGCGAGCGCCAACGGGGCCAGTGCGTCCGCGTCGCGGCCGGCGCGGACCAGGGCCATGCCCAGGAACATGCGGTCGCGCGCCACCTGCAGGCTGTCTTCGCCATAGCGTGCCTGGCTGGCCTCGACCACCTGGAACAACAGGTCGGACGCGCGGGCGTGTTCGCCGACCATGGCCAGGTTGTTGGCCAAGGTGCCCAGCGCGGTGTCGTAGCCGGGGTCGTCCTGCAGGCCGGCTTCGCGCATCGCGCGTACCACCGCCTCGGACACCGGCAGCGCCTCGGCGGGGTAGCCACCTTCGATCAGGACGCTGCCGACCAGCGACGCGGCCTGGATGACGTCGACCGGCCGCCCCACGCTGCGCATCAGCGCCAGCGATTCCCGCGCCGGGGCCAGCCGCGCCAGCATGTCGCGTTCGTAGTCGACCAGCGCCAGCAGGCCCAGCAGGCGCGCGTGCTCGACCGTGTCGTCCGGCAACCGCGTCTGCTGCAGGGCCAGGGCCTGCTGCACCAGCGCGACGGCGCGTTCGCGTTCGTCCCACTGCGACAGGCTGTTGGCGGCGGCGCGCAACGTCACCACGGCCACGACAGGGTCGCGGCCCTGCGCACGCACGGCCTGGTCCACGGCCAGGTCCAGCGCCTCGCGCAGGGAAATGTCCGGGCGCCCGGCGCTGTCCAGGCTGGCGGCCGAGAACACCTGGAACAGGAATGCGCTGACCGCCTGCTGGCGCCTGGCCTCGGCCTGTGCCAGCGCGGCCTGCTCGCGCGCATGCGCCGCGGCGATGCGCGCTTCGTGGGATTTCAGCAGCATGCCGCCGATACCGGTACCGAGCGCCAGCGCCGCAATCGCTGCCATCGCCACGCCCCAGCGGTTGCGCTGCACGAACTTGCGCATGCGGTAGCCGGGCGTGTCGCCGCCGACCGATACGGGGCGGCCGTCGAGGAAGCGCTGCAGGTCGTCGGCGAAGGCCTGCACGCTGGCGTAGCGCCGCACCGGTTCCTTGGCCAGCGCCGTCTGCAGGATGCGCCCCAGGTCGCCGCGCACGAACCGGCGGAAACCGCGCAGGTCGGTGCCGCGCGCCTGCAGGCGGTCCGCCACCTCCTCCGCGTCGCCGCTGGTGATGGCCTGCTCCAGGCGAGGCGCCTGTCCGCTGGAGATGGCCTCGGTCGCCGCGCGCAGGTCGTGCCCGGCGAAGCGATGCGGCAGGCGTCCGGTGAGCAATTCGTAGAGCAGCACGCCCAGCGCATGCACGTCGGTGGCCGCGC
>JAFAFY010000086.1 GCA_023423235.1 Pseudomonadota bacterium | reverse complement strand
TCGAGGACATCGCGCGGATGCTGCAGCGGATCGACCCGCACCACCCGGTGATGACGCCGCTGGCCGGCGTGGATGCCGCGGCGATCCGCGAGATCAAGGCGCGCGCGCCATCGCTCGACCTGCTGGGCCTGCAGGTCTACGGCGGCATCGACGCCCTGCCGGTGCAACTGCGCGACAGCGGCTGGACCAGGCCCTATGTCGTCACCGAGTGGGGCCCGACCGGCCACTGGGAAGCCCCGCAGACGGCGTGGGGCGCGCCGATCGAGGACGACGCCTCGCGCAAGGCCGCGTTGCTGGTCGAGCGGCATGCCCGCGTCATCGACGCCGACCCGCGCCAGGGCCTGGGTGCGTTCGTGTTCCTGTGGGGCCACAAGCAGGAACGCACGCCGACCTGGTACGGCCTGTTCCTGCCCGGCGGCGAATCCACCCCGGGCGTGGATGCGATGCAGGTCCTGTGGACCGGTGCATGGCCGGACAACCGCGCGCCGTCGATCACGCCGCTTCGCATCGACGGCCGCGGCGCGACCGACAGCGTGACCCTGCACCCGGGCGCCTGGCATGTGGCGCAGGTGATCGCCAGCGACGCCGATGGCGATCCCCTCGACTACCGTTGGCGCCTGCGCGCGGAAAGCACCGCGACCTCGATCGGCGGCGATCCCGAATCGCTGCCGCCCGACGTGCCGCTGCAGGCCGCCGCCGCGGAGGCCGGCACCCTGCGCTTCGCCGCGCCGCGTGCCGCCGGCGCCTACCGCCTGTTCGTCGAGGTTCATGATGGCCGCGGGCACGCGGCGTATGCGAACTTCCCGTTCCGGGTGGACGCGGGCGCAGGGCACGGCGCAGGCGACCACTGACGCCGGCCCGCGGTCGCGAGCGCGGCCGCGCTAAGCTGCCGGGCCGCCTGGCTGGAGACCCGCATGCCGATGCATCGCATCCTTGTTCCCGTGCTCGCCGTCGCATGGCTGGGCGGTCCCGCCCATGCCCACGACGATGGCAGCGATGCGTGGTGGCAGCGCCTGCAGCAGCTGTGCGGCAAAGCCTACGCCGGCACCCTGGTGCGCGCGCCCGACGGCGACGACACCTTTCGCGACAAGCCGGTGACGATGCATGTCCGCGACTGCAGCGGCACCCGCGTACGCGTGCCGCTGGTCGTCGGCGACGATCGCTCGCGCACCTGGGTGTTCACCCGCAGCGGCGATGCGATCACGCTCCGGCACGACCATCGCCACGCCGACGGCAGCCCGGACGCGGTGACCCAGTACGGCGGCAGCACCAGCAACCGCGGCAGCGCCGAGGTGCAGATGTTTCCCGCCGACGAGCAGACGCGCGAGGCGATTCCCGGCAGTGGCCTGCGCAGCGTGTGGCTGGTGGAAATCCATCCGCAAGTGCGCCTCGTCTATGCGGCGAACCGGGTCGGGACCGCGCGCGGTTTCCAGGTCGATTTCGACCTGACCCGGCCGGTACCGCCGCCCGCTGCGCCCTGGGGTTGGCAAGACTGATCCAGGCCAGCCGTGGCCCTGGGACGCAGGAGCGATTCCGCGATCGTACGCAGCGCAGCGGGCCGTGGCAGTTGCGCGTCACCCGGCCGGTTGGCAAGGGCAACGCGTTGATAGAGAAGTTCCGCGATGGGGACTTCAGCCCGGATCGGCCTGGATGCCCTCGGGGGCGAGGCCGTGCCGCGCATCGCGCAGGCGCCGCGCGCGCAGGCGCAGCAACCGCACCACGCCCGCCAGCAGCATCACCGCGGCGGCGACACCGGCCACGATCATCGGCCAGGCGGTGAGCCCGGCGAGGAAGGCCAGCATCGAATCGCGCGTACCGGCGAACGCACCACTGAAGGCGGCGCCGGCAAGCAGCGTATAGAGCGGCAGCATCAGGATCCGCCATACCACCCGCGCCGACGGTGTGCCGATGACGCTCACGGCGATGCTCCGGTCATGGCCGCAGCCACTGCGATCAGGCCGCGAACGCGGCCGGGCTTGCAGGAAGTGGGCTGGGGCGAGGTGCGCATGACGGCAACGGAAATGCGGTTGGGATAGCCCGACGCTAATGCCGTTGCGGACAACGATGCGTGAAAAACCGGTGGCCGCGGAAAGCGTTCATCTGCCATGGCGTTTCGTCGCGTCGCCGTCGAGGTCGCGCCGCCCGCGCGCCGGACGTTGCGCCACGGTCGTGGTGGCGCTGCTGCGGCCGCACGGCCAATGCCGGACCGGCGCCCGCACCGTCACCGGGGCTATGCTGCGCGGCCTGATTCCGGTCCGGCCGCCCATGGGCTCACGCGCAATCCTCCATCTGCTGTTGCACGCCGCGGTGCCTGGCCTGCTGGCATGGCTGTTCTGGCGCGATCGCTTCCTGCGCGCGTGGGGATTGCTGCTGCTCGGCTGGCTGATCGATCTCGACCATCTGCTGGCCGATCCGGTCTACGCGCCGGACCGCTGCAGCATCGGCTTCCATGCGCTGCATGCCACCCCGGCCATCCTGGTCTACGGCGCGTTGGTGGTGCCGCGGCGCACCCGCCTGCTGGGCATCGGCCTGCTGGTGCACATCGCGCTCGATGCGATCGACTGCCTGTGGATGCACCACCTGCGCTGACAATGCCGCGCTGGTCTGGGTACGCAGGCGTCCGTCGCCTGCGATGCGATGATGCCCATGCGGCAACGGGCGCCGCGCAACCGGGAGAGCGGCGATGCGGGTCCTGCTGGTGGGTGCGACGGGGCTGGTCGGTCGCCATGTCCTGGCCGGGTTGCTGGCCGAGCCGCGGATCGATGCGGTGGTCGCGCCGACGCGCCGGCCCCTGGCGAGTACCGCGCCCAGGCTGCGCAACCCCGTAGTCGATTTCGACACGCTGCCCGACGACGCCGACTGGTGGTCGGTGGATGCGGTGATCTGCACGCTGGGCACGACGATCCGCGATGCTGGCTCGCAGGCCGCATTCCGGCGGGTGGATTTCGACTACCCGTTGTGGGTGGCCCGGCATGCCCAGCGCCACGGTGCGCGGATCTATGCACTCACGTCCGCCGCGGGCGCCGATGCCGGTTCGAGAATCTTCTACAGCCGGGTCAAGGGCGAGCTTGAGGCGGCACTGGCGGGCATGGGTTTCGCTTCGCTGCTGCTGGTGCGGCCGGGCCTGATCGGCGGTGCGCGCGATACGTTCCGGCTCGGCGAACGGGTTGCCGCCGGCGTACTGCGGTTGCTCGGCCCGGTGCTGCCGCGGCGCATGCGCATCAGTCCGGCCTCGCACATCGCACGGGCGCTGATCGACGGTGTGCTCGACCCGCAGCCGGGCTGCCGGGTGGTGACCGCCGCGGCGCTGGCGTGAGCGCACGGCGCGCGTGTCCGCCACTTCCGGGTACAAAGTTCCCGGTGCCGCACAAGCCAAGCCAGCGCGCATTCAAGCACCTGCTGCTAGCGTCGCAACGCACGCGTGTCGCGTGCCCCGAGGAAACCTGCATGCGTCTCGCCCCCGCGCTCCTGCTGCCGACCCTGCTGTATGCACTGCCTGCGCTGGCCACGGACCCGGCGCAAGTCGATCTCAGTCTGCCCAGCCAGCCGATGTTTTCCGGCGCCGGCGCATTCGGCGACGGCGAATACACCGGCCCGCGCCGGGCAGCGCCGGCCGCGTCGGGCGCGCCCGGGCGTACGATCGTCCGCGGTGGCTGCCCGACCTCGCCCGACGGCAGCGAGGCCACGGTGACCGGCAGCGTGTCGACCGGCATCGGCTACAGCTCGCGCGGCGGCAACAGCAACTGGAACGCCGCCGAGATCAACCTGTGCCGCGAGGACGCCGGCGGTAGCGGCAACGTCGCCAACCTCAACATCCGGGTCGGCCGCTACGACGGTCCGGGCTATCCGCTGGGCCACTATTTCGACGGAGCGGGGCCGTATGGCCATCCCTTCGATGCCGGCTTCGGCCCGGTCGACGGTTTCGGGACCGGCTTCCACGCCGCGCCGCGGCGTGAATCCTGGACCGACAGCCGCCGGCCCTGGCGCTGAGCCGCAGCACCCGTAACCCCAGAGCCGGTAACCCTCAGAGGTAGCGCAACCAGGCCAGGTCGCGGCGCCGCGCCTTGAAGCGTGCGAACGCCACCACCGGCGGATACAGCGCCAGGGCCAGGACCGCGGTGATCGCCAGCATCGCGCCGATGCCATCGACGCCGAAGTAGGCGCCGTGGTTGTGCCCCCACAGCGCGACCGCGGCGATATACAGCACCTTCAGCACGTACAGATGCAGCAGGTAGAAGAACATCGGCGCCGCGCCGATCGCCGCCAGCGGTCGCAGCCAGCGGGTCACCTGGGCGCTTTCGTACAAGCGCAGCAGGCACAGGCCGATGCCCAGGGTCAGCAGCAGGAACAGTAGCGACGGCGGGTACTTGGTCACATTGAACACGCTCATCCAGCTGCGTAGCACATCGGCCTGCGGCGCCCACGGCGTGTCGCCGTAGACGTTGATCCAGCGCAGCAGCGCGAACGCGGCCAACGCGCCGAGGCCCGCTGCCAGCAGGCGGCGGTGGCGGGTGCGCGGCGCGACCCCGGCGCCGAACCACGGCCCCATCGCATAGCCCACGGCGATGACGCCGATCCACGGCAGCAGCGGATAGGACGTGCGCAGGCGCAGGGCGTCGCCGAATTCGATCCAGCCGCGTTCGTGCAGCACCGCCCACAGCACGTGCGCCGCGCCGTTGCCGGCCACGCTCACGCCGTCGAGCAGGTTGTGGCCCAGGATGATCGCAAGGCCGAGGGCCGCCAGCGCGGCGCGCGGCAGCCACAGCAGCAGCGACAGCGCCAGCATGCTCAGGCCGATCGCCCAGATCACCTGCAGGTAGACCACATCCGGCGGAAACTGGAAGGTCCAGGCGAAGTTGACCAGGGTCAGCTCCAGCGCCACCAGGAACAGCCCGCGCTTGAACAGGAAGGCCGAGGCCGCGCGCCGCGGGTCGGGCTTGCGGCTGCCGTACAGCCAGGCCGAGATGCCGGTCAGCAGCACGAACACCGGGGCGCACAGATGTGCCAGCAGGCGGCACAGGAACAGCCCGGGCGAGGTCGTGGCCACGTCCATCGGGTCGCTGACCTGGTGGTGCAGGCAGAAGGTCTCGCGCACATGGTCGAGCAGCATCAGCAGCATCACCGTGCCGCGCAGCAGGTCGATCGAGGCGAGGCGGCGGCTGTCGGGAATTGCGGGAGCCGGCGCGGTGGTGAAGGCGGGGGTAGTGGCGGGCACAGAGGGTTCGCAAGGCGTAATTGTTAGATTATTACATAGGGCTGAAAACAGCTCCGAATCGCGGCCTCGCGGTCTGCTGCCTGGCGGATCGTTCGATGGACTGCCGTCGGCGCTGCGCCGCAGCGGCCCGACCTGCAACGGCGTCTCCACATCCGCCATGCACGGTCCTCACGAATGCCTGCCTAGAGTCGGAAACGCGCCAGATCATGGCGCGTCGAAGTCCGAATGGAGAAAGCAGCAGATGACGATGAAGATTCCCGAAGGCGCACTGGTGGTGGTGGCCAATGGCGGCGCGGCGCGTGTGTTCAGCAACGTCGGCGACGGCCGCAAGCTGGCGCTGCGCCAGGAGGCGTTGCTGGAAGGCATGAACCTCGACGACGATGGCCCGTCCGGTGCCATGCCCGCCGAATCCAGCGCCTCCCAGCTCGACGAAGCCACCTTCGCCAAGCAGCTGGCCAAGGGACTCAACGAGGGCGCGCTGCAGAACCGCTACGCGCACGTCGTGCTGGTGGCCGACCCGCAGACGCTGGGACGCGTGCGCCCGCTGCTGCACAAGGAAACCCTGGAGCGGCTGGTCGGCGACCTGGCGAAGGATTACACCAACCTGCCGCTGGAATCGATCGAGACCGCGTTGTCGTGAGCACGGTCGTGGCCATGTCTGTCGAGGCAGCGACGCTGGTGGCAACGTCGCTCACGGCAACGGGTGACCGCGGCAATCCTGCCGGTCCACCTCCAGCAGGCATGCAGGCATGACGTTCATGCGCGACTACCGCGCCGAGGCGCCGCCGGCCGAGGTGCTGGCAGGGACCAGCGGCGTCGTGCTGCTGGAGTTCGGTACCGGCTGGTGCGGCCACTGCCAGGCCGCGCAGCCGGCGATCGAAGCGGCGCTGGCCGGGCGCGACGGCGTCGTCCACCTGAAGATCGAGGATGGCAAGGGGCGACAACCGGGCCGGGCGTTCCGGGTCAAGCTGTGGCCCACGCTGGTGCTGCTGCGCGACGGCCGCGAGGTGGCTCGGACGGTGCGGCCGACATCGCCGCGCGAACTGGCGCAGTGGCTCGACGCAGCGTTGGATCAGGACCCGCCCGCTGCCGCCGATGGCGTGTCCGACGCGGACTGATCGACCACGGGCGCCGGGCCTTGCGCTTGCACATGCGCAAGCCGGTTTGCGGACGTCGCCAGTCGCCAGCGCGCTGGCGCTCCGCAGGCGCGTGACCGTTTCGCTCTGCCAACGCTAGTCGTGGCTGGAAGCGCTATTCCGGGCAGGGGCATGTGCGGCCGCATCGCGCTTGACCACGGTGATCTCGCCTGAAGTTTCAAGCACCGCGATCTCGATCTCCGCCACGGTCGCGCATCCAGAGCTGCGGCGGGCGATCGCGAAATCCTCGGTGCTGACAGATTGCCGGACCAGTTGGTCCCGATAGATCCGGCCATGGCGCGCCAGGATCACCGGATGTCCCTCGACGAAGCGGTCGAAGCGGCGGCTGCGCGCCGACAGCACGCCGACCAGCCAGTTCAGGCCCAGCAGGGTCGCGGCCAGGATCAAGCCGCCCAGCAGCGACGTGTCCTCGCCAATCAGCGCGTTCTGTACCGCAGTGCCCAGCAGAACCACCACCACGAGATCGAAGGGGGTGAACTGGCCGACCGTGCGCTTGCCGCTGATGCGCACCAGCGCCAGCACCACGAGGTACACCGCTGCCGCGCGCAGCACGAATTCCCACCACGGCATGGCAAGGTGGAACAGGCTGTCGGCGAGCGGCATCGGACAAGCTCCGCGGGCACGGCCCGCATCCACGCTGGGGGCCCGTTATCCGTCCCGAGGCGTTGCCTGCCGGTGAATGACATGCCCGGTCTCGCCCCTGGCGCATTAACGATTGCGCAGGCGTCCCTCACCAGGGGCCCGCTAAGGTAGGTGCGCATGCCGTTGCACGCACGTCGGCATCCCACCTCCGCCCTCGGAACCACCCCATGCCCTGTGCCCGCTTCACCCTGCGCTACAACCTCGACGCATCGTGCTGGGAACTGGTGGACGATGCGAGCGCGGCGGTGCGCGCCCATTACCGCACGCGCGCCGCAGCCCTTGCCGACGAAGCGCTCGCGCTGCTGCTTGCCGGAAACGATGCAGGCGGCGTGCTGTCGATCCGCGGCTCCGACGGTTGCCTGGAGGCCGAGCG
Source organism: Pseudomonadota bacterium (assembly GCA_023423235.1). Taxonomy (GTDB): domain Bacteria; phylum Pseudomonadota; class Gammaproteobacteria; order Xanthomonadales; family Xanthomonadaceae; genus Luteimonas. Next base: position 655 of record JAFAFY010000086.1, on the reverse strand, counting down.
CCGCTATCCGGCGTCGGCCCACGCTGCGCCGGTCGCCGTCGCGGCGTAGGCCCGCGACGCGACGCTCGCCATCCTTGGGCGGTCAGGCGGCCTGGCGGGCGATCCACGCCGCGTAGCGGTCCATCCATTTCTGCAGGAACTTCGCGCTGCTCTCGCTGAGCCCACCACCGTCCGCGAACACGTTGTCCGCCTTGAGGAACACCTCCGGCTGGCCCAGGGTCACGACGTCGAGGTAGGCCAGGATCGTGCGCAGGTGCTGCTGCGCGACCGCGGTGCCGATCGCCCCGGGCGAGACACCCAGCACCGCACCGGGCTTGCCGGTCCAGACGCTCTGGCCATAGGGCCGAGAGCCATGATCGAGCGCGTTCTTCAGCACGCCGGGGATCGAGCGGTTGTACTCGGGCGTGACGAACAGGAAGCCGTCGGCTTGAGCCACCTGCTGCTTGAACGCGGTGACCGAAGCGGCCGGCGCATCGTCGTCGTCCTGGTTGTAGAGCGGCAGTGCGCCGATTGCCACCTGCTCGAAGGCGAGCGATGCCGGAGCGAGGTCCGCCAGCGCATCGGCCAGCTTGCGGTTGAACGAATCCTTGCGGAGGCTGCCGACGATCACGGCAATGCGGTGTGTGGCCATGCTGCTGAGGCTCCTGTATCGGGT
>JAFAFY010000078.1 GCA_023423235.1 Pseudomonadota bacterium | reverse complement strand
ATGACCGAAGGCGGCAAGCTGCCCTTCATGTTCAGCCAGTCGCAGCAGATCCACGCCCGCAGCTGGGTGCCGCTGCAGGACACCCCGGCCATCCGCTACACCTACACCGCGCACGTCACCACGCGCGAGGACGTGATGGTGCTGATGAGCGCCGACAACGACCCCGCCGCCGTGCGCGACGGCGACTACACCTTCTCGATGCCGCAGCCGATCCCGTCCTACCTGATGGCGATCGCGGCCGGCGACCTGGTGTTCAAGCCGATCTCCGGCCGCGCCGGCGTCTGGGCGGAGCCGGCAATGGTCGACCGCGCGGTGGCGGAGTTCGAAGACACCGAGAAGATGATCGAGACCACCGAGGCGCTGTACGGCCCCTATCGCTGGGAGCGCTACGACCTGCTGATCCTGCCGCCGTCGTTCCCCTATGGCGGCATGGAGAACCCGCGGCTGTCGTTCATCACCCCGACCGTCATCGTCGGCGACAAGTCGCTGGTCTCGCTGGTCGCCCACGAGCTGGCGCACAGCTGGTCGGGCAACCTGGTGACCTTCTCCAGCGCCAAGCACGGTTGGCTCAACGAGGGTTTCACCAGCTACGTGGAAAACCGCATCGTCGAGTCGGTGTACGGCAAGGAAACCAGCGACATGGAGTACGTCATCGCGCGCAACGCGTTGGCCGACAACATCGCCGCGATGCCCGAGGCGACGCAGGCACTGGCGGTCAAGCCGGGCACCGAGCTCGACGCCGACGACGCCCTGAGCGCGGTCTCCTACGACAAGGGCGCATGGTTCCTGCAGTTCCTCGAGCAGCGTTTCGGGCGCGAGGTGTTCGACGCGTTCCTGCGCGACTACTTCGACCACTTCGCGTTCCAGAGCATCACCACCGAGCAGTTCCTCGACTACGCCCGCGCCAACCTGTTCGACAAGCACCCGGGCACGGTGACCGACGCCGAGATCCAGGAATGGGTCTACGCGCCGGGCATCCCGGGCTACGCCCCGCAGGTGCTCTCGCGCAACTTCGGCATCGTCGATTCCGCGCGCCTGGCCTGGCTGGGCAGCCCGACGCTGCCGCCGCGCCAGATCACCGATGCCTGGTCGACCCAGGAATGGCTGCATTTCCTCGACAGCCTGCCGCCGACCCTGACGCATGCGCAGATGGCCCAGCTTGACGCGGCCTACCACTTCACCGGCACCGACAACGGCGAGATCGCCATGCGCTGGTATCCGCTGGCGGTGCGCAGCGGCTACACCGAGGCCAACGAGGCGCTGGCGGCGTTCACCGCGCGCGTGGGCCGGCGCAAGCTGATCATGCCGATCTACACCGCCCTGGTGCAGACCGAGCCGGGCCTGGCACTGGCCAAGGAGATCTTCGCCAAGGCGCGACCGGGCTATCACCCGATCACCACCGGCTCGGTCGAGAAGCTGATCAACGAGGCCAAGCCGGCGCCCGCGCCGGCCGCCGGGTCGGCTGACGCGACCGCGGAAACGCCGGCGCCCTGATGTCCTGATTGCCCTTCCCCCGCTTGCGGGGGGAGGACGGACTGCCTGCGCGGCATTGCCGCGCAGGTCGACCGAATGCCCGGCGCGCTGCGCCAGGCCGGGCAGGCGCCCGAAGGGCGGATGGGGGCATGGCGGAAGCGCGCAATCGCGCAGCCTGCACTTCACGCCCAGTTTTTCCCGCCCCCGCAACCGGAAGACCGGGAGGCAGGGCAAGAATCCGCGCACCACCGCCGCCGCCTTCGTTCCACGGGCGCTGCGGGTGGCATCTGGAAAGATCACGCAGCACCTCGCTTCGTCTTGTCCGTGCGCTCCGCGCGCAGCACGCGGAGCCTGCATTGCAACGTGCGCTGCCTTGCCGCCGCGCCGCACTCGCGCCCCATCCCGCGCGCTGCGATGATGGCGCCTTACCGAGCACACGAGGACCGCGCATGACCGCTTCCCATCTCCCGCTGGCCGCCGCCGCAGTGCTGGTGCTGGGCCTCGCCGCCTGCCAGGACCGCGAGGCGCAGGCCGCCGTGCAGGCGCAGGCCCAGGCCGCGGCCAACGCGCAGGCCGCCGAGCAGAACGAACGCGATTTCGAGGCCGCCGTTGCCGCCGAGAACTGGGCGCTGGCCAAGGCCCAGGCCGACGTGCTGCTGGCGCGCTATCCCGACACCGAAGCGGCCACGCGCGTGCGCGGCAAGTTCGACGAGGTCAAGGCCCGCGGCGAGGAAGTTCGCGAGCAGGCGCGCACCGCGGCGCTGTGGGCCTACAACAGCGAGGCCGTCGAAGGCGGCCAGCAGCTGTCGGCGGCGATCTACGCCCGCGACAGCATCGACACCGATGGCAGCGGCGCCAAGCGGGTGCGGCTGATCTTCCGCGACCATCCCTCGTGGGGTCGCAGCAGCTACTTGGTGCTGCAGGCCGGCGACTTCGACTGTTACGGCAGCTGCCGGGTCACGGTCAGTGTCGACGACGCCGCGCCGCGGCGCATGGCCGCCAACCGCCCGCGCACGGACGAGGCGATCGCCATGTTCATCGATGACGAGCGTGCGCTGTGGCGGGCGATCGACGGGGCGAAAACACTGACCATCGAGTTTCCGGTCAAGGCCGGCGGCACCCGCACCGCGGTGTTCGAAGTGGCAGGCCTGGACCGCGGACGCCTGCCGGCCTGGAACTGAGGCGCGCGGCCCCGGGCGGGCCACGCGTTTGGTTGCCGGCGACGACCAGGCGCACGGCGCCGGCAAGGATGTGATTCGGTGGCGCGGTCATGGCTGCCACGGCCCTGCGTGATGCGCAGCACCGCGACTGCCGGTAGCGCGATGCTCAGGCGCGGGCCGCATCCCGCCGCGCACCGCGTCCCAGCGCGAACGCACCGCATGCGGCGAAACCGCCGACCACCACCGCCTGCAGCAGCAGGAACGCCATCCCCAGTGCACTGGGTTGCACCCAGCCAAGCAGTGGCAGCGCCAGGCAGTCGATCGCATACAGCGCGTTGATCGCGACCACGCACAGCGCCGCCGTGCGCGTCGGTCGCGTCGCCAGCCAGGCCAGCCAGACAGCGAAGGGCAGCAGCGCGATGCCCACGCCCTGCAGCAGGCCCTGCGGCAACGCGGTCAACGTCGCCAGCGGCGCGGCGGCGGCCAGCATCAGCAGCGCCACCACGCCAGCGCAGAGGGCATCGGCATGCAGGGCGAGACGGAGCAGGCGCGGGCGGGCGATGGTGGTCATGGCGGTGTTCCTCAGGCTTGGAAGGTGCCGTCATGCTGGTTGCCGGCAGCCAGGGGGTCGATGACCTGCGGGGTAAAGCGGCGGTCCGGGCCGCGAACAGGCGCGGTGCTACCCTCGGCGCATGGATCTCGACACCAGCATCGGGGCACGACTGCGCGACTGGCGCCGCCGGCGGCGCCTGACCCAGATGGCGCTGGCCGGCGACGCAGGCATCTCGACCCGGCACATGAGTTTCCTGGAGACCGGGCGCTCGCTGCCCAGCCGGGCCATGCTGCTGCGGCTCAGCGCGCTGCTCGACGTGCCGCTGCGCGAGCGCAACGGGTTGATGGTGTCGGCTGGCTACGCACCGATCTACCGCGAACAACCGCTCGATACCGCGGCGATGACGGCCGCGCGCGCCGCGATCGACCGCCTGCTCGCCGGCCACGAACCGTATCCGGCACTGGCGGTGGACCGGCATTGGCAACTGGTCGCAGCCAACCGCGCGTTTCCGGCGTTGCTGGCTGGCGCCGCGCCGGCGCTGCTGGCCCCGCCGGTGAACGTGCTGCGCCTGAGCCTGCACCCGCATGGCGTGGCCCCGCGCATCGCCAACCTGGCGCAGTGGCGCACGCACGTGCTCGAGCGCCTGCGGCATCAGCTGCAGGCGACCGGCGGTCCGGTGCTGGCGGCGTTGCTGACCGAGCTGCAGGGCTATCCCGGCAGTGACGACGGCGGTGACGCCGATGATGGCGCCGGGAATGACGCGGATGCGCCTGATGCGCTCGAATCGATCGTGGTGCCGCTGCAGCTGCACGACGGCCACGGCGGCCTGCTGTCGTTCTTCAGCACCACCACCGTGTTCGGCACGCCGCGCGACATCACCCTGTCGGAGCTGGCAATCGAGTCGTTCTTCCCCGCCGACGCGAGGACCGCAGCGGCGCTGCGCGCCGCATTGCCCGATAGCGACGCCGGCAACGCCAACTGACGCGTGGGCGCTGCGCCGCTACCCGCGGTCGACTGCCATCAACAACGCATCGATCGGCGGACGGCTGCATGCGATCCCGTTCTCGATCATCTGCCCGCCGCGTTGGCGCGCGCGGACGACGCCGGCCATTGCCAGCGGCGCCCCGCGCCAGGTGCGACGCGCGATCCAGCGGATGCAGGTGTCGTCGCCATTCCCGGCGTGTTCGACATTCGCCAGCCGGAAATCGGTCACCCACTGCAGCAGCAGCCGCAGCGTCGCGGTATAGGCGGTGGTTTCGACCCGGGGCGCGTTCTGGCCGGGCCAGTAGGCATGCATGTCGGCGGCGCGTTCGTCACCGGGTAGGTCGAGACCGGGCGCGCGCCAGAAAAGGATGAACCACGCGACGCCCCAGCGGGGCCGGGAAACGGGGACAGGCTGCATCCGGCGGACATGGCGGGCCTTGGGTCAGGAGTCGCCAGCATCGACGGGTGCGCCGCCGTTGGCGATTAGCCGGGAGATAAACACACGGCGCCGGTCACTCGCAGGCCTGATTGGCACGATCTCTCGGTTCCCTTGCCCCGCATGCGGTCGGTGAGGACGGCCTGCTTACGTGGCATTGCCGCGCAGGTCGATCGAACGTCCGGTGCGCTGCGCGGGGCCGGACAGGTGACCGAAGCACGGACGGGCGCTTGGCCCTCACCCCCGACCTGCTCCCGCATGCGCAAGAGGGAGCGACACGGTGCGACGGGGTGTTCGCGCTAACCAGGTTCGCCGATGCAGTTGTGCTGCGCCTGCGACAGTTGCTGGGCGGCCGCGTTGCGCTCGCGCGTGATCGCGCGCTGCTGGGCATTGCGCTGCGCGCGCAGGCCCGACTGGTCGGTGGGATCGCTTGCATCGGCATTGCGGGCCGTGCGCTGCACTTCGGTGGCGGCAAGGCGACGCTGGGCCGCGGCGACGCGCGTATCCGATGGCGCCTGGATGGACTGGCCGGTGGCCTGCAGGCAACGCGTGCGCGGCGAAAGCGCCGGATTGGGCGTGGCCGGGCGGGTCACATCGTTCGACAGCGTGCGCGCGGCCGGCGTCGGCGGCGGCTGCAGTGTGTTGGCCGGCGCGGTCGTCACTGGCTGCGACACGCTGGGCGTTGCCGGCGGGTCCGCCGGGCGACGCAGTTGCTGGGCTGAGGCCGCGCCGGTCGCCAGCACCAGCACGGCGGTGGCGAGCAGGCGTGTAGGCGATGACATGGGCAGGGACATGGGCGGCCTCCGTCGTGGGCGTCGTGTCGGGCACGCCAGCAAGCTGGCTGACAGGTTCATGGATGGCATCGCGCCGGACCCGGGTCAAGGCGCCGCGGGCCGCGGGTTCCGGGCGGTTCAGTCGCGTATGGCGTCCGCGCGCACTGCATCCGCTGTGTGCGGCGCACGCGTCGCGTCTTCTCCGGGCGGCATGTCCGCCACCGGCGTAGGTGGCTGGCCCGGCACTTCGGCGGGAATCGCGATCTCCGCGCGCCGCTCGGGCGGCAGCATCCGCGCCTGGCGCCAGCCGCCCCAGCGGTAATAGGCCACCGACAGCAGCATCGCGCACAGCGCGCTGGCCGGGAAACTCCACCAGATCGCGTCGACACCCAGCACCGGCTGCAGCAGCGTCGCGAACGGCACCCGGATGCCCCACAGCGCGACCGCCAGGATCACCAGCGGCGGGATCACCGCGCCGGTCGAGCGCACCACGCCAAACATCACGAAGGTCACGCCGAAGAACAGGAACGACCAGATGGCGATGTGGTTCAGGTGCCGGGCGATCTCCAGTGCAGCGCTGGCCTCGGGCAGGAACAAGGCCAGCGTGTAGCGGTCGAGCAGGATCAGCGGCGCGATCAGCAGCCCCGTCAGCAGGAAGTTGAACAGCACGCCGTAGCGGGCGACCGCCGAGACCCGGTCCCATCGCTGCGCGCCGACGTTCTGCGCCGCCATCGTCGAGCACGCCGCGCCGATCGCCATCGCCGGCATCTGCACATAGGTCCACAGCTGCAGCGCCGCGCCGTAGGCCGCAGTGGTGGCCACGCCGTGGCGGTTGACCATGGTGATCATCGCGATCATCGCCGCCGACAGCATCACCATCTGCAGGCCCATCGGCAGGCCCTTGCCCACCAGCGCGCGCACGATGGTCCAGTCGGGGCGGTAGAGGTGGCGCTCGTCGCGGCTGATCCACAGGCGGTGGCGGCGATGCCGCAGCCACGCCAGCATCGCCGCCAGGCTCAGCGCATTGGCGATCAGGTTGGCGGTCGCCGCGCCGGCCATGCCCATCTCCGGCAGTGGTCCGACGCCGAACAGCAGCAGCGGCACCAGCACGATGTCCAGCGCCACCACCAGCAGCAGGAACAGGAACGGCGTGCGCGCATCGCCCGCACCGCGCAGGATCGCCGACAGGAACGCCAGCGCGTACAGGAACGGCACGGCCAGGAAGATCACCCGCAGGTACGCCGCCGCGTGCGGCAGCGCCCCCGCCGGCGTGCCCATCCATTCCAGCACCGGCCGTGACAGCGGCAGGCCCGCCAGCGCGATCAGGATCGACGCCGACAGGAAGAACGTCGCGCTGGTGCCGATCACCCGGCGTGCCCCACCCAGGTCGTCGCGGCCGATCGCCTGCGCCACCAGGATCGTCGCCGCCATGCCCACCCCGAACACCGCGCCCAGCAGGAAGAACAGGATGTTGTTGGCATTGGCGATGCCCGCCAGCGCGTCCTCGCCGAGGAACCGCCCGATCCACACCGCATTGACCGAGCCGTTGAGCGACTGGAGCGCATTGCCCGCCAGGATGGGCAGTGCGAACACGAACAGCGTCGGCGCGATCGCCCCGGTGGTCAGGTCGCGGGGAGAGGCGGGGGAGGGTGATTGGCTGGGTGGCATCTATGCATTCGGCCGGACGGGGGATCGTGATGCGGCAACAAGCTTGGTCGTGCTGCGCATCCTATCCCCCCAGAAGGCATCCTTTAGTGACGTGGATATATCGCCAGTGGTGGCCTCAGGCCTCAATGCTATCTGGCGTCACCGTCGGCTCTGCTTGCACGTCAAGTGCAGGCGGTTGCTGTGCAACAGATGGCTGCGAGCACGCAAGAAAGCAAGTGCAGGCGGCTGAGGAAATTGCGTCTTTGATACTTGAACCGTAACCGAGACATCGGATTCTGGTGCTTGCGGTTGAGTTAAGCCGTGCCGCGAAGCCGCTTCATCCTGAATGAATTGCTACGCGCGCCACGGCTACCGACCATAATTCTGGACTGCATCCGTTAAAAGCGCCTCGATCACCTCGCGGCTAAGGCATCTTATACCTGCGAATGGCTCTGATCCGTTGGTTAGAAAGAAGGATTTGCCATCTGAATCAATATGATAGGTCTGAAAAAAGTCAAATCCGTTAGCGGTGCCAGATTCAAGGACAGCTTTAATGAAATAAGAAGAGTGGCGTCGATACTCGTTCTGATCATAAGCCGAAAGTCGATTCCAAGTTCCTATATCGACCACGGATACTCTCCTGGGCGCCTAGCGCCTGAAATAGGCCGTGCCACGAAGCGGCGTTGGCTTGAACTGGTTGTCAGGCGGCTATACAAAGAAAGTCTCCGCACCTTGCCGCTCAAACGTGACGTTGACAGCCCGGTCGATCGTCCGCGTCCGGTGAATCCTACCTGTCGGAACGACCAGACATTGCATTGGGGCAAGGATCGCCGTTGGGCGATCCTTGAACTCAATGTGTAGCTCACCGGCCAAGACCAAGAACAGTTCGTCGGTTCCTGGGTGGCAGTGCCAGCGATACTCGCCCTCAAAGACAGACAAACGCATACACTCGCCATTGGCGTCGAGCAGGAACTGATTTTTGTAAGGATCGGCGAACGCGCGCTGCAGTTTGTTGAGATCGACGACATCAAGAGCGGCGAATTGAGCACGCTCGGAGGCATATTCTTCAGCAGACGGCACATTGGGTTTCATCGAGTCTCCAGTTGCGATCTTGCTTCATCGCCGCCTAACTCCTGAATCAAGTCGCGCCGGGAAGTGGCCTCGGCTTGAATTATTTGTTGGGCCTTATTTGGGGCTTAGCCAGAACTGCCCCTACGGTCCTTCCAATCGACGGCTATGTCAAAGTCCTCGTACGTATATAAGATGTAACCGGAACTCTCTAGCTCCTTGCGCGACGCTGATCTCACCGAGTGGCCTGCCGGAATAGGCGTGAGCGCCGCTTGAAACGCATCAGTCAAGCCGAATTGGAAAGTGCCGTAACCTACATTTGAGTCTACGTTGTGTGTCTCACGTATATCTGTGGCCGACTCTGGAAGTACTGCTGGCACCCAACCTCGGCCAATTGTGTCGGCGGCATCAGCCCGTGTGGCATGGCTGCTGCTAAGTGCATCGTTTTTGCAGCCGCAGAGTGACAAGAACAGCTAATGCAGCGAGCAGGTTGCGATATCTCATGGCATGAGGTCTAACGCCTGAGCTAAGCCGTGCCGCGAAGCGGCATCGGCTTGAGCGAATGGTTAGGCAAGCCATGCATCCGAAGGCTTGCCGGGGTTGCTGGCAAGCCTGCCGACCTGATGTCCGAAATGCTGGCCGGCCTGGCGCTTGCCCATTGAATTTTCAGATGCAGCGACCCCTGTAGAAACAACATGTCGACCTCCCTGCCGAAGGGCAGTGCAGCAGCCCAATAGTGAAACCACGCGCCTAACGCCTGAGCTAAGCCGTGCCGCGAAGCGGCATCGGCTTGAATGAACTGTTAGGCCTTGCTCTTGGTTTCCCGCAGCCAGACGATAGGGGTGCCGAGAAGCAAGCCAATAACAAAGCCAGAGATGCCCCAAGTCACGAATCTACTTCCGAAGTACACAGCTGAAGCGCAGCCAATCAAGCTTGACGTAATCGCAAAAATGAGTAGCTGGACTGATCGTTTGGCGTTCCCCAAAACCGGATCTCGGTAGAGGAAATGATACGCAGGAAAAGATAGCGCGACCGAGCCAACCAGAAAAACTATGGGGCCAAATATGATGAACAAGACAGCCGCCGAGCTCCCGAATGAGCTGTCGCCAGAACGACCAATTGCAGCATCACCGGATTTGATAGGTGACATCAAAGCAGAAGCCACATCTAGCGCAATACAGGTTGCAAGCAAGAGAACTAAAGCCAGCAATCCGCCAAGAACTAGCGAAAAGGTAATTCTGAAGAACTTGGTGATCAACAACTTCATGCCAACTTCCTTGTATCCTAACGCCTAAGTTAAGCCGCGCCGCGTAGTGGAGCAAAGCACATGGCAAGCTGTACCTGCCATGTGCTTTGTGGAACGAAGCGGTGTCGGCTTGAACGCATTGTTAGGCTTCACCTACAGGTTGTCTGGGAGCTTCGGGAGTGCGTTATTTCCTGGCTTCATCTTTGCATCCCATGCCGCCTGCCTTGCGTTGACGCAATTTGGATGCTCGTCGAGGCGCCCCGGATCGGAGTCACATTTAGAAATAATTTGCGCGCGTTCCTCCGGATTGTCCGTGTAGTACTGCACATCATGAACAGTGCCGTCCATCGTGGCGTTACTTGCGCCCTCCGCAGTGAGTGGCTTGAGGTCTATCCAGCCGCGTTTCGCAGCCTCCGTTTGGGCGTCAGCTTGTGCAGAATCCATCTCCTGCTGGGTCGGTATTGCTCCAGTTGTGTTATCCGCACAACCTGAGAGAGCCATACCTCCGGCCAGTAATGCGCTTATTAGAATCGGGGCTACTTTCTTCATGTCTCAGGGATCCTTGTGATTGAAGCCTAACACCGGAATTAAGCCGTGCCGCGAAGCGGCATCGGCTTGAATGACTTGTTAGGCCGCCGATGCCCGGCACCCCTGCCCGACCTGCCGCGACCCAACCCCTGGGCCAAACAGTACAACAAGTCTAGACGGACAGCTTGGGCTGGAGCTCGCCGCAGCCGAAGCCAGATTGCCCGGGTCGCGCGCCCAAGAACCCGCACCGCCAACCAACACGAAGCCGACTCAGGATGATCGTACTTGTGCGGAAGCGTCGCCTATCCGAAGCCGAGGTGCGCCACGAGTGCCTGCCGATGCCCTCACCGCGCGTGCAAGGTGCCCACCGCGACAGATGCGCGGGGTGCGACAGGCGAACCGAAGATGCTGCTACGACACTGCGGGAAACAAGGCCTAACGCCTGAGTTAAGCCGTGCCGCGAAGCGGCATCGGCTTGAACGAATTGTTGGGCGCCAAGATAGCGCAGGAAAGGTGCGGGCGGGACGGGCTGACGG
>JAFAFY010000054.1 GCA_023423235.1 Pseudomonadota bacterium | reverse complement strand
CCGTCAGCCGCGCCAGGTCGCGGCCCGGCGCCAGGTCCAGGTGCAGCATGGCCTGGCCATCGCGGGCGATGGCGTCGCGCAACTCGGCGGAGGCCGCATAGATCGCGCTGCCCTCGATGCCGGCCGCGGTCAGTACGCATTCGCCCTGCAGGCTGCGCGGGTGGCCGTCGGGGCTGGTCCAGTGCAGGACCACGGGCTTGAGGGGCGTGCCGGCATGACGCTCGGCCAGGTGCGCGCTCCAGCCGATGTCGAAGCCGCAGTTGGCCGGCAGCAGCGGGGCGACATCGACGCCGCGCGCCTGCAGGATCGCCAGCCAGGCGCCGTCCGCGCCCAGTTCCGGCCAGCTGCCGCCGCCCAGCGCCAGCACGGTCGCGTCGCTGGCATGCGCGATACGTCCTTCCGGCGTGTCGAACAGCAGCGCGCCGTTGTCGTCCCAGCCCTGCCAGCGGTGGTGCATGTGCAGGCGCACGCCATCCTCGCGCAGCTGGCGTACCCAGCCGCGCAACAACGGCGCGGCCTTGAGGTCGCGCGGGAACACCCGCCCGGAACTGCCGACGAAGGTCTCCACGCCGCGGCCCGCGGCCCAGGCGCGCAGGGCGTCGGCGTCGAAACGGTCCAGCCAGCCGCCGACCGCGGCGGCGCGCGCGCCGAAACGCGCATCGAACGCGGGTCGCGGCTCGGAATGGGTGAGGTTGAGCCCGCCCTTGCCGGCGATCAGGAACTTGCGCCCGACCGAGCCCTTGGCATCGAACAGGTCGACCCGAAGCCCGGCGCGGCGCGCGATCTCGGCGGCATGCAGGCCCGCGGGGCCGCCGCCGACGATGGCCAGGCGCGGCGGCGCGGGAGTATCGGGACGGACAGGGGCAACGACGTCGGACATCGCGCCATTATGCGGTCCGCCGCGCCCACGGCAGCCCGCGCGGGCGCTTAGCCGGCAGCCATCCTCGCGTTGCTATGCTGGCTCGGTCACAGTGCATGGAATCGGGCAGGAGACAGGCCATGGCCACCGGTTGGGCCGGCGACGGCGCAGTGCAGGACCAGATCGACGCGACGGTGAAGGACGCGATCAAACGCGCCCGCAGCAAACTGCCGACCGGCCCCAGCTTGTTGCATTGCGAGGAATGCGACGAACCGATCCCCGAGCCGCGCCGGCAGGCGCTACCGGGCGTGCGCCTGTGCGTGCAGTGCCAGAGCGCCCACGATGCCGAGCGCAACGCCGCCGGCTACAACCGCCGCGGCAGCAAGGACAGCCAACTGCGCTGACGTAGGCCGGTTCCGCCCCGCTTGCCGCCTCGCGGCGCGCGCCGTACCTTGGCGCGCCCACCGCGATGGAGCGAGAAATGATCCAGCGATTCGATGCCGGCCGGCGCATGTCCGAGGCCACGGTCTACAACGGCGTGGCCTGGCTCGCCGGCCAGGTGCCCGAGGATGGCGATGCCGACATCGCCACCCAGACCCGTCAGGTGCTCGACGCGATCGATGCCCTGCTGGCCGAAGTCGGCAGCGACAAGACCCGCATCCTGCAGGCGCAGATCTACCTTGCCGACATCGCCGATTTCGCCGGCATGAACGCGGTCTGGGACACCTGGGTGGTGCCGGGGCAGGGGCCGTCGCGGGCGACGGTCGAAGCGCGCCTGGCCGATCCGTCGTGGAAGCTGGAGATCGTGGTCACCGCCGCGGTCGGCTGACGCGCGCGGGCGCTGCTCAGATATCCAGCGGATCGCCCGGCTGCGCTGCCGCGATCCGCCGCGGCGCTGGCGGCCCTTCGCGCCAGCGCCGGGTCGCGCGCTGGAAAAACAGGCTGTTGGGAATCTGCAGCGTCGTGCCCTGGGTCGGCCCGTCCTCGGGCTCGCGCAGCGTGGTGTAGATCAGGTTGATGTCGATCACCTGGCCGCGCAGGCCCGGCTTCTCGCCGTTCTCCAGCACCTCGATGTGGTCGTGCAGCCGGAACGGGCGCGTGGTCATGATCAGCATCGCGCAGAAGATGTTCGACAGCACGCTCCATGCCGCGAAGAACGCCACCGCGCCGACCGCGGCGAAACCGGTGAACGCGGTCCACAGCACCGTGCCCGAGACGCCCAGGCGCTCGAGGATCATCAGCAGCGCGCCGAAGAAGATCAGGAACGAGGCGATGCGCCGTCCGCCGACCGCCGCCTCGACCGGCAGCGTGTAGCGCCGCGCCAGCCGGTCCATCAATCGCCGGACCAGCATGCGCAGCAGCCATGCCACCAGCAGGATCAGCAGGATCTGAGACAGCGGAACGATGATGTCGAGCCAGCCGTGCAACCACGTCGGCAAGTGCTGCTTGAACCCCACGCGAACTCCTGTCTCCGCCGCAGAGATGGTGCGGCGTAGCGGCCATTCTAGTGGCGCATCGGGCGCAACGGGTCGCCGATGCCTGCGCAAGTTGGGTGCGCGGGAATCGCTGCCGCGGGGGAACCGGTGCTGCCCGGGTCGATGATGCTGTTGCGATCAGGCGATCAGGCGATCAGCGGAACGCGATGCGGGAGGTACCGGCACAAGTCGCGCTTTTTTCCGTATCGCCCAGGCCTACGCCACGCGCTGGAATACCACCCGGACGACGCGGTGACGACCACCATCGCTCTCGCTGTCGGCGCGCATGATGCGGATACGGCCCGCACCTTCCAGTCGTTCGAGACGGCGATGCACGCCGTCGAACACGTCCTCGTCCAACCCCAGCGAACGCTGCGACCAGCGGATCTCCCGATCCAGCGGCAACTGCTCCAGCGCCTCGAGCTCATCGAATGTCGTCATCTGCACCCCCTGTTGCCGAGACCGTGCATCAAAGCGCGTGCACGTCTCGTCGATTGCGACGGGCATGGGGACGCGCGACAACGAAAAAGGCCACCTGCGATGGTGGCCTTGATCAATGCGAGATGGTGGGCGGTACAGGGATCGAACCTGTGACCCTTGCCGTGTGAAGGCAATGCTCTACCGCTGAGCTAACCGCCCGGAGTGACTTGTCGTCACCACGCCCGGAGGCGCGGGGTGCGCAGTTTACGGGCTGCGCGTGGTGGCGACAAGGGGGCGTCGGCAGTGCCCGTCGAGCCTGGGCGGTAGGCGGTACACGCAATGGCGTTGCTGCGGCTGGCGCGTTGCCGCGCCGGCCGGCTCAGAAGCTGCGGCACTGCAGGAACCGCGTGGCGAGATCGCTACCGGGCGGCGGGGTGAGCTGGATGCGCGAGGAGGTGAGGTCGGGCTGGCGAAGCACCAGCGCGCAGATGGCCTCGACGGTCGCGGCGTTGTCGGGGCGGGTGACATAGATCTGCAGGGTCGATTGCGTGGCCCACAGCGCGCGGTCGACCTCGGGCAGGGTGGTGACCGCGCTGGCGAGGTCGCTGCGCTGGCGTTCGACCGGAATACGCGGCGGGTCGGCAATGACCACGTCCTCCTCGGGCGTTGCCTGCGCGGCCTGCTGCGTTGCCTGCGGGGTACCCGCCTGCGCGGGTTCGGCCGGCGGCAACAGCAGGAAGGTGCCGACCCCGGCCACCAGCGCCAGCAGCCACGACAGCAGCGTGCGCTGCCGTGCCTGGCCTGCGGCGCGCTGCTGGATTGCCTGGAACTGCTCGGCGGGCATGAACCCGCGCAGCTCCGGCCACAGGGTGCGGCCGTCGAGCAGTTCGATCCTGCGTTGGCCTGCCAGCTCGTGCGCGTCCGCATCGATCCTGCCCTGGGTCACCAGCAGGCCGCCGGCCGCGCCCTGCAGGTTGACGTCGGCGGCCAGCGCCTGCACCGCGTTGCGGCCCAGGACGAAGCTGGCGCCATGCTTGCAGGCCAGCAGCCAGCGCCCGCCATCACGCTGGAGTACGTAGTCCTGGTCGCCTGATACCGACGCCTGGTCGATCACCTGGCTGAAGCCGCGCACCCGCAGCGCCTCCAGCACCATGCCGATGAAATGGCGCCAGGAAATGCCCGACAACGCCGCGATACCGGCCGCGGTTTCGTCGCGGCGGCGTTGCACACCCAGGAACCAGGCGCTTGCCAGGCCGCCGACGGCCAGCATCACACCGATTGCCGCGATCCATTGTGTTGTCGTGCCCAAGCCGGTCATCCGCTGCGAAACGCTGCAGAGGATACCGGAACGCCTGCCGGCCGGGCCGGCAGCGACAGGCGCCTTGAACCGTCAGTTCGAGGTGGCGGACGCGGCGGCGCGCTTGCGTGCAGGCGCCTTGCGGGGCGTGGCTTTGCTGGTCTTGCCGGTAGCGGCCGCGCGGGCTGCAGCTTTCTTCGCAGGTGCTTTCTTCGCAGGCGCCTTCTTCGCCGCTGCCTTGCGGGCGGGGGCCTTCTTCACGGCGGGTTTCTTTGCCGCGGCCTTGCGCGGCGGCGCCTTGCCGCCTGCACCGCGCAGCTGTTCGGTCAAGGCGTCCACCTGGGCCTGCAGTTCCCGGACTTCGTCGCGGATCGGGACGCCGATCTTGACCAGCGCGTTCTGCACGCGCGCATCGAACGCGCGTTCCAGCCGGTCCCAGGTTTCGGTGGCGCGCTCACGCGCCTGATCGACGCGGCTCTCGACGGCGCCGCGGATCTCGCTGGCGTGGCTGCCGGCGATCTCGCGGGTGGTCCGCTCCAGGCCCACGCCTTCCTTGACCAGGCTTTCGAACAGGCGCGAACCCTCGGTCTGCGCGCGACCGAAGGCGCCGATGCCGGCGAGCCAGATCTGCTGGGCGGACGTGCTCAGCGACTTGGACAACTGCGCGGCGGTCTCGGCGGCGGACTTGCCGCTGCTTGCGCTTGAGGAGGCGGTGGACTGCTTCGCGGTCTTGCTGGACTTGGCCATGCGCGTACTCCACTTGGGGGTGTGGACCCGACATGCCACAGTTTCGTGGCCGCGTCCAGTTCTTTTGCTGGCCTGGGGGCGTGCCATGCGTCCTGCCGGCAACGTGCGCGGCGCGTGTCGGTCCGGCGTTTGCGCAGCGCCCGCGGCGGGCGGGCCGTGGCTCAGAACCTGTCCTGCAGCACCCGGCGGATTTCCGCTTCGATCGGCCCCTGCATGGCCGAGAGCAGGAAGCCAAGCTTCGCGGTCACGCGCAGGCTTTCGGGCAGCAAGGCGATCTGGCCGTCGACGCCGGAACGGTTGAAGTTCAGTACGTCGCCGTCCCAGCCGTAATCGAGGTCGAAACGCTCGGAGAGCTTCTTTGCCACCGCCTCGACGGCGCTGCGGGCCTCGTCTTTCGGCAGGGCGTGCGGGTGGGTGATGTCGATGCCGGCCATGGGCGGGCTCCAGTCGGGGACAGGCGCGTATTCTGCGGCAACCGCCATGTGCATGTCGTGCTAGATTCCCGGCGCATGAATGCACTGAAGCTGCGCTTCCCCGCACCCGGACAAGCC
>JAFAFY010000034.1 GCA_023423235.1 Pseudomonadota bacterium | reverse complement strand
GGGCTCGACCCTGGCCACCGCCGCCGACGTGCACCTGGACGTCAGCGTGCCCTCCGAGGCCTGCCCGCTGGCATTGGCGCCGACCTCCAGCACCACCGCGTCGCTGGCGATGGGCGACGCCCTGGCGGTGGCACTGCTCGATGCGCGGGGTTTCACCGCCGACGATTTCGCCCGTTCGCACCCGGCCGGCGCGCTGGGCCGGCGCCTGCTGCTGCACATCCGCGACGTCATGCACGGCGGCGCGGAGGTCCCGGCAGTCGGCGCCGACGCCTCGCTGGCCGATGCACTGATGGAAATGAGCCGCAAGCGCCTGGGCATGACCGTGGTGATCGACGACGAGCGCCGCCTGCTGGGCCTGTACACCGATGGCGACCTGCGACGCACCCTCACCGACCCCGCGGTGGACGTGCGCAGCGCGCGCATTGCCGACGTGATGACGCGCGAGCCATTCGCGATCCACGCCGACGCGCTGGCGGTGGAAGCCGCGCGGCTGATGGAAACCCGCAAGATCACCATGCTTCCCGTACTCGACGACGAACGCCACGTGGTCGGCGCCCTGAACATTCAGGACCTGTTGCGCGCACGCGTGGTGTAAGCATCAAGTTAATTCAACTAATCCGAAGTACGCAGCCAACTACAGAAAAACGCTCGAAGCTCTAATAAAAGGACTCCGAGCGACAAAAATTTCTCTTAAATCCCACTAAAAATCAATTCCACACCTAACTCGCCTAATCATCGATAGGATCCTCCCCCGGCTGCAGCGGCCCATTTATATTCCACCGCAGCCAACCGCCATCGCTATCCTGAACATCGAAAGTTCCATCCGGCATTTCTGTCACAACACAAGAATTCTCACACGTGACAGAGTTGCCTTCTACATCTATAGTCTCCTCCCCGGAAGCTGAGAATGAAGCCATTACAGAAATTCCGAGAAGCGCAGACCAGATTGTTTTTTTAGCCATAAATAATTCCTTTGAGAAAATAGTTCAAACACCCCCTGCACTTACCTTTCTCAACTACACCGACATAGTCAAGATGCAATTGGTTTTTTTTGATGAAGAACACATCGCACTCGCCTAATCTGTCACGGAAAATAGATCTACACGAAAGAGCGGAGCGTATTCGTCTCGTTTGTTTTGACGTTGATGGGACGCTAACTGATGGCAAACTATATTTCGATAGCGAAGGCCGCGAGACCAAGGCCTTCCATGTCCATGACGGACAGGGTCTGGTACTGCTGCGCAAGTCCGGGATCGCGGTTGCATTGGTCACCGCGCGCAAGGGCGGCATCGTCGAGCGTCGCGCGGCCGAACTGGGCGTACAGGCCCACGTGGATGTCGGCGACAAGCTGGAACGGGTCGAAGCGCTATGCGCCACCCAGGGCATCACGCTCGGCGAGGTGGCGTTCATGGGCGATGACCTGCCCGACCTGGTCGCGCTGCGCGCAGTCGGCCTGGCTGCCGCGCCCGCCGATGCCCAACCCTGCCTCGACGCCGCCATCCATTGGCGCGCGCAAGCGCGCGGCGGCTGCGGCGCGGCACGCGAGTTGTGCGAGCTGATCCTGCAGGCGCAGGGCCGGCTGGCCCGGATCCACGCCGACGGGCGCGTGTCGTGAGCTGGCGTACCGTCCTCACCCTGATGCTGCTGGCCGGTGCGCTGCTGTCGGGCTGGTCCGCCTGGCGCCAGGGCGACACCGTCGGCAGTGCTCCGCCCACGCAGACGCGCACCGACTACCTGCTTCGCGATTTCGACCTGGTCGCGCTCAACAGCGAGGGCAAGGAAGCATTCGCGGTGCAGGCCCCCGAACTGCAGCAGACGCCGGGCGCGCGCACGCTGGAGCTGACCCGGCCCCTGTTCCACGTACCCGACAAGCAGGGCCAGCGTTGGGAGATACGCTCGGCCACGGGCTGGGTTTCCGACGACAACGAGGAAGTGCGGCTGCGTGGCGAGGTCACCGCCGACAGTCCGCCTGAGGCCGGACGCCCATCGCGGATGGAAACCGAGGAGCTGAACGTCTTCCCCAACCGCAACCAGGCCACCTCGGACGTGGTCGTCCACGTCCGTCAGCCCGGTTCTACAATGCAGGGCACCGGCATGCGCGCCGACCTCGATTCCGGACGGATCGAGCTCCTTTCCCAGGTGAAATTCCGCAATGAACCCAACTCCCGCTAGCCTGCTGCTGCTCGCCGCGCTCGTCCTGCCGATGGGTGCGATGGCGAAGTCGACCGACCGCAACCAGACGCTCGGCGTCGATGCCGACAGCAGCGACTGTTCCACCGACGAGCGCGCGCCGTGCATCTTCACCGGCAGCGTCGAGATCAGTCAGGGCACGCTGGAAATCCGCGCCAACCGGGTCGACGTGCGCCGCAGCAACGGCGAGATCCAGCGCACCATCCTCACCGGTTCGCCGGTGCGCATGAAGCAGCAGATGGACGATGGCGGCTGGGTCGATGCCACCGCCGCCCAGGCCGACTACAGCCTGCCCACCGACACCGTGGTGCTGACCGGCAACGCGGTGATCAACCAGCCAGGGAAGAACCGCATAGCGAGCCAGCGCATCGTCTACAACATGTCCACCGGCCAGGTGCAGGGCGGCGGACAGGGCCAGGGCCGGGTGCGCATGCAGTTCGAGCCGCGCAACCGCCAGCCGGCGCAGAACGCCACCCAGGGCGGCAACTGATGCTGGTCGCCGAGGGTCTGCGCAAGCGCTACAAGCAGCGCGAGGTCGTCAAGGACTTCGGCCTGACGCTCGACTCGGGCGAAGTCGTCGGCCTGCTCGGCCCCAACGGCGCCGGCAAGACCACGTGTTTCTACATGATCGTGGGGCTGGTCGCGGCGGACGGCGGCGCCATCGTGCTCGACGGCGAAGACATCACGGCCCTGCCGATGCATGCGCGTGCGCAGCGCGGCGTCGGCTACCTTCCGCAGGAACCCTCGATCTTCCGGCGCCTGTCGGTGGCCGACAATGTCATGGCCGTGCTCGAACTGCGTTCCGACCTCGATGATCAAGGC
>JAFAFY010000026.1 GCA_023423235.1 Pseudomonadota bacterium | reverse complement strand
CGGATCGCCTCGATCTCGCGCACCACGGCGCCGCCTTCGGGCTGCGCCTGGCGCATCTGCGCCTCGACCGCGGTCAGCGCGGCGCGGCCCTGGCTGCGTTCGCCGCGGCTGCAGCGCACCCCGGCCGCATAGGCGCGCGCCAGCCACGCCAGCCGGCGCAGCTCCGCATCGGTCTCGGGCGTCCGGCCCAGCGCGTCGAGCTGCAGCAACGCCTGGGCATCGCCACGGTCGGCCTCGAAGCGCGCCAGCGACAACTGCGCGCGCAGCGTGTGCGAATGGCGCGGCCCGTAGTCGCTGCCGGTCAAGGCCACTGCGCGTGCCAGCGTCGTGCGCGCCTGGTCGGTCGCGCCCAGTGCGGCGTCGACCTCGCCCTGCAGGCGCAGGGTGTCGCCCACCAGGCCATGGTGCTCGCCGACCTGGGCGATGCGCAGCGGCAGCGCCTGCGCCAGCAGCGCGCGCGCCTCGGCGTGGCGGCCGGTGTCATGCAGCACCAGCGCCTGGTTGAACAGGCCGCCGGCGTGGAGCGTGCGCGGGCCGGTTTCCGCCCACACTGCGGTGGCCTGGCGCAGGTCGCGCAGGGCGCTGTCGATGTCGCCGCGTTCCCAGGCGATGATGCCCAGGCTGCTGTGGATCCGGGCGACATCCGCGTGCTGCGTGCCCAGGCGCGCCACGGTCAGGCCAAGGGCTTCGCGGAAGGCGGTGTCGGCCTCGATGAAACGCCCCTGGTCGACATGGATGGCGGCCAGCTGGCGACGCGCGTCGAGCGTGGCCGGGTGCTGGCCGCCGTGCAGGTCGAGGGCCAACGACACCGCCTGGGCGCAAGTGGTTTCCGCGGTGCGCGCATCGCCCTGCGCGCGCTCCAGTCCGCACAGCGTGCGCAGCAGTTCGATCGCCAACGGATGGCGCGGCCCCAGGCTGGCACGCAGCCGCGCCAGTGCGGCGCGCATCTCCTCGTGCGCACGCGCCGTGTCGCCGGCGGCGCTGCGCAGCGAGGCCAGGTCGGCCAGGGTTTCGACGATCGCCGCGTCGTCGTGCAACTCATGGCGCAGTGCCAGTGCGCGCTGGAACAGCACGCGCGCGGCGTCGAGTTCACCCAGGTCGCGATGGCAGCGCCCCAGCTGGGCGTGGAACTCCGAAGCCTGGCGCGGCAGGGTCTGTTCGCGTTGCAGCACCTGCGCCCGCATCGGCTGCATGCCGGCCAGGCAGTCGCGCTGGCGGCCCATCAGCCGCAGGGTGCGGCCGCGGTCGGTCGCTGCCTGTATGCGCACACTGGCCGGGGCGTCGTCGAGCGTCTGCAGCACGTCGGCCTGCCGTTGCAGCAGCGCCAGCGCCTGCTCGTAGTCGCCCAGCCCCAGGCGCAGGCGGGCCACCACGCCGTAGAGTTCGGCGCGCGCCAGCGGCTGGCGCGCGAGTTCGGTATCGCCGCGCTGCACGCCCGCGCGCAACAGCTCGCGCACGTCCAGCGGCGCGCCGCGGTGGGTCGCGCCGGCGTGCTCGAACAGGCCGATGACGAAGTCCTGCATGGCCTGGGCGCGCGCCGATTCGCGGATCGCCTGTTGCGCCTGCCAAGACACCACGCCCATCGATGCGACCAGTGTCACCAGCACCAGCGCCGCCGCCGAGACCGCCCAGCGGTGCCGGCGCAGGTACTTGCGCACGCGATACCCGAGCCCCTGCGCACGCGCCTGCACCGGGCCGCCCTCCAGCCAGCGGCGCAGGTCCAGGCCCAGCGCCTCGACCGAGGGGTAGCGTTGCTCCGGACGCTTGGACAGCGTGCGCAGCACGATGTTGTCGAGGTCGCCGGCGATCGCGCGCACCTCGCGGCGGTGGGCGGCGGCCGGAAGTCCGGGGCTGCGTTGCAGCGCCTGCGAGGGCCGCACCGGGTCGGCATCGAGGATCGCCTGTTCCCACTGCGCGTCGCTGGGATGCTTGAGCGCATAGGGCTTTCGCCCGGCCAGCAGTTCGTACAGCACCATGCCCAGCGAGTACACGTCGGTCATCGTGGTGACCGGTTCGCCGCGGATCTGCTCGGGCGCGGCGTAGTGCAGGGTGAACGCACGCACGCCGGTGCGGGTGTGTTCGCGCGTCTGGGCCTCGGTGTCGAGCAGCTTGGCGATGCCGAAATCCAGCAGGCGCACGTCGTCGAGCGCGGTGACCAGGATGTTCGACGGCTTGAGGTCGCGGTGCACGATCAGGTTGGCGTGCGCATGGCTGACCGCCGCGCAGACCTGCAGGAACAGCGCGATGCGCTCGCGGATCGACGGCTGCCGGGCGCGGCACCAGTCGGTGATCGGTTCGCCGTCGATGTATTCCAGCGCGAGATAGGGCTGCTGGTCGGCGCTGATGCCGGCATCGAGCAGGCGGGCGATATGCGGATGGCCCAGCCGCGCCAGGATCTGGCGTTCGCGGGTGAAGCGCAGCCGCAGGTCCGGGTCGGCGATGCCCGGACGCAGCAGCTTCAGTGCGACCCGGCGCTCGTACAGGCCATCGGCGCGACGCGCCAGCCAGACCTGGCCCATGCCGCCTTCGCCGAGCAGGCGCTCCAGCTCGTAGGGGCCGATGTGATGCCCCGGCAGCGCGCCCGAGAGCATCGCCACCACCGGTTCGGACAGGAAATCGTCGCTGTCGGCCTCCAGCGCCAGCAGGCGTTCCAGATCGTCCGCCAGCGCGGGATCGTCGTCGCGGATGAGCTGCAGGCGCGCGGCGCGCGCATCGGCGCCCAGTTCCAGCAGCGCATCCAGCAAGGGGGACAGCTGCTGCCAGCGCGCGTCGTCCATGGCCGGCGGCCGGTCACTCGCTCTTGAGCGAGGCCAGCAGGAACATCCGCGCCTTCTGCCAGTCGCGGCGGATGCTGCGTTCCGAGCGCTCCAGCAACGTGGCGATCTCGACTTCCGAGAGGCCGGCGAAATAGCGCAGCTCCACCACGTGCGCCAGCCGCGCATCGACCGCCGCCAGCCGGGTCAGCGCGGCGTCGAGCGCCAGCATGTCCTCGTCCAGGCGCAGGCCGCTGTCGATGTTGTCGGGCAGGTCGGTGACCCGGTGCAGGTCGCCGCCGCGCTTCTGCGCGCGCCGCTGGCGGGCGTGGTCCACCACCACGCTGCGCATCGCCGAGGCTGCGTAGGCGAAGAAATGCGCGCGGTCGTCGAAGCGCGCCTCGTGGCGGCCGATCAGTTTGAGGTAGGCCTCGTGCACCAGCGCGGTCGCGTCCAGGGTGCGGCCCTGCTGGCCGGCCAGTTGGCGGCGCGCCATGTGGTGCAGCTCCTGGTAGAGCGTCGCCAGCACGCGATCGAGCGCGTCGCGATCGCCACCGCGCGCGGCGTCCAGCCATTGGGTGATCTCGGCACCGTCGCTCATGCCACGTGCTTCCCTGTGCTTGTCCCGCCCCTGCGCGGCGACTATAGCGCGCAGGGACGGCGCGTGCCGCAATGCGCGGCGCCGGCAGATGGCCGGCGTGGCAGGCTCAACGCTGGCAGCGCGGGCACCACACCGTGGTGCGCTGGCCGATCAGTGCCTGCTTGAGCACGCCGCCGCAGGCCGGGCAGGACTGGCCGCCGCGGCCGTAGGCCGAGAGCTCCTGCTCGAAGTAGCCCGGCGCGCCGTCCGGGCTGATGAAATCGCGCAGGGTGGTGCCGCCGCGGCCGATCGCATAGGCGAGGATCCGCTTGATCTCGTCCGCCAGCCGCGCATAGCGTTCGCGCGAGATGCGCCCGGCCTCGCGCAGCGGCGAGATGCCGGCGGCGAACAGCGCCTCGGCGGCGTAGATGTTGCCGACCCCGACGACGATGCGCTGGTCTATCAGGAAGGCCTTGACCGGCGCCCGCCGGCCGCGGCTGGCCAGGAACAGGTGATCGCCATCGAAGGCGTCGGTCAGCGGCTCCGGCCCCAGGTCCCGCAGCAGCGGATGCACCGTGCCTGGTGGCTGCCACAGCAGGCAGCCGAACCGGCGCGGGTCGTTGAAGCGCAGCACGCGGCCGGAATCGAGCGCGAGGTCGACATGGTCGTGCGCGCCCACCGGGGTGTCGGCGGGCAGCACCCGCAGGCTGCCGGACATGCCCAGGTGCAGCAACGCGCTGCCGGCGGCGGTGTCGAGCAGCAGGTACTTGGCGCGGCGGCGGATCGCATCGATGCGCTGTCCGGGCAGCAGCGCGGCGACTTCGGGCGGGATCGGCCAGCGCAGGTCCGGGCGTCGCAGCACCACGCCGGTGACCGTGCGGCCCTGCACGTGCGGCAGCAGGCCGGCGCGCGTGGTTTCGACTTCGGGCAGTTCGGGCATCGGCGGCGGGAGGCGGCGGGGAGGGAAACAAGGTCGGGGCGATGGCGGCGAATGCAATGCGGGTAAGGCAGCCAGGCTGCCACGTATCTTCCGGCGTGGCATCGCAGCGCGGAACGGCGTTGCGCGGCAAGCCATCGGCGGCGGGCGGTGTGGCGTATGCGCACGAGAAGCACGTCCGTGGTGCTCCTGCGACGGTCCGTGCCGATGCCGGCCGTCGTCCTGCCGGATTCAGGAGGGCGCGCGCGCCGCCGTCGGGTCCTCGCGTGTGCAGGGGGTCAGCGCTGGCGGCGTGTCGCCAGCGCCGGCCGAGAACCGCAGCGGCGCCCCGAACGCCTGCGACAGCAGTGCATCGGTCAGCACCGCGTCGCGCGGTCCGTCGGCCAGCACCCGGCCGCGCTGCAGCAGCACGACATGGCCGATCTCCGGCAGCAGTTCCTCGGCGTGGTGGGTCACCAGCACCAGGGTGGTGCCGGCACGGGCGATACGCCGCAGCGACGCCAGCAGTTGCGCGCGGGCGACCACATCCAAACCGCTGGTGGGTTCGTCGAGCAGCAGCGCCGCGGGCCGGTGCACCAGGGCGCGCGCGACCAGCACCCGCCGCGCCTCGCCGGTCGACAGGCTGGCGTAGTCGCGCCCGGCCAGCGGCGCGGCCGAGGCCTGCGCCAGTGCCGCGTGCGCGGCCTGTCGCATCGACGGGTCCACCTGCGCGGCGTCCGGTGCCGCCAGCCGGCCGAAGCCGGCAGCCAGCACGGCGCCTTCGACCCGAAGCCCGGGGATCGTGCGCAACTGATCGTCGAGTCGCGCACTGACGATGCCCAGCTGGCCGCGCAGCCGGGCGATGTCCCACAGCCGTTCGCCCAGCACCCGCACCGGCGCCGGCCCGTGCTCGCGCGCCAGCGGATGCAGCTCGCGCAGCAGCACCTGGATCAGGGTCGACTTGCCGCAGCCGTTGGGGCCGAGGATCGCGGTGTGCCGGCCAATCGGGATCGCCAGCGTCACCGCATCCAGCGCGGGCACATCGCCGCGCAGCACGGTGGCCGCATTCAGTTCGAGCAGCAGCGGTGGCGTGGCGGGCGCAGCGACGGGATCGGGCGGCATGGGGGCAGGCGTGGGGGCGGGCGCCGCGCGCAAATCGCGCCGGCAAGACTGAACGCAAACCCGGTCCGTACGCCGTCGCAGGGATGGCAAACGCAGGGGGCTGTCGCCATCATGCCTGTGTTCCCGCCCTGTTGATGCCGCCATGCCTGCTTCGCTGCTCGATTTCCTGTCTTCCGGCCTGCTGCAGTTCGGCTGGGGCGCCATGGCGCTGTACCTGCTGGTCGCCACACAGCTGACGATCTTCGCGGTCACGCTGTACCTGCATCGCAGCCAGGCGCACCGCGGCGTGGATTTCCACCCCGCCATCGCGCATTTCTTCCGCTTCTGGACCTGGTTGACCACGTCGATGATCACCCGCGAGTGGGTCGCGATC
This sequence comes from Pseudomonadota bacterium, assembly GCA_023423235.1. Lineage (GTDB taxonomy): Bacteria > Pseudomonadota > Gammaproteobacteria > Xanthomonadales > Xanthomonadaceae > Luteimonas. Next base: position 7,645 of record JAFAFY010000026.1, on the reverse strand, counting down.
CACCGCAAGCACCACGCCAAGTGCGAGACCGAGGAAGACCCGCACAGCCCGATGCACAAGGGCATCCGCACCGTGTTCTGGCGCGGCGTGGAGCTGTACCGCGAGGCGCGTACGATGCGCGCCGACATCGAGCAGTACGGCAAGGGCGCGCCCAGCGACTGGATCGAGCGCCGGCTCTACACGCCCTATGCCACGTTCGGGCCGACCCTGCTGCTGTTCGTCAGCTTCGCGCTGTTCGGCTTCAAGGGCGTTGCGGTGTGGGCGATCCAGATGGCGTGGATTCCGTTCTGGGCCGCGGGCGTGGTCAACGGCCTCGGCCACTGGTGGGGCTACCGCAACTTCGAGACCACCGACACCGCGACCAACCTCACGCCCTGGGGCGTGTGGATCGGCGGCGAGGAACTGCACAACAACCACCACGCGTTTCCCAGCTCGGCCAAGTTCGCCCTGCGCAAGTGGGAGTTCGACATCGGCTGGGCGGTGATCAAGGGCCTGGAGAAGGTGAGGCTGGCGAAGGTGCTGCGGGTCGCGCCGTCGCTGGACGTGCGCCCCAACATCCACGTGCCCGACACCGACACCATGAAGGCGCTGCTGGCGCACCGTTTCCAGGCGATGACCGACTACCAGCGCAACGTGCTGGCGCCGGCGCTGCGCGAGGAAGCCCAGGCCGCCGGTGCCCGGCTGCGCGCGCTGCTGCCGCGCAAGCTGCGCAAGGGCCTGGTCGACGACGGCCGCTGGCTCAAGCCCGATGCGCGCCAGCAGCTGCAGCAGTGGGTCGAACAGCGCCCGCGCATCCGCACCCTGGTCGAGTACCGCGCGCGCCTGTCGGCGCTGCTGGAGGCGCGTTCGCACAACGCCGGCGAGACCCTGCAGAACCTGCAGGCCTGGTGTCGCGAGGCCGAGGCCAGTGGCATCCGCGCGCTGCAGGAGTACTCCGCGCGGCTGAAGGGCTACTCGCTGCAGGGCGTGCGCGCCTGAACGCCCACATGTCCCGGACGGTGCGGCGGCCGATGCGGCCGCCCGCGCGCCTGCATGCAGTCGCCTGTTGCCTGTTCGGCCTGGCACTGCCACTGAGTGCGGTGACCCAGGTCACCCGCACCAGTGAATATCTCGAGCGTATGGACAGCGACGGCGATGGCCGGGTCTCGCTGGCCGAGTACCAGGCCTGGATGGGCTATGCCTTCGACGGCATGGACCGCAATCGCGACGGCGTGCTGACGCCCGACGAACTGCCGGGCGGCAAGGGCCGCGCGGTCACCCTCGCCGAGCACCAGGCCAAGCTGGCGGCGACCTTCAACCGCCAGGACACCAACCGCGACGGCTTTCTCGACGCACGCGAGCTGTCCTTGCCGCCGCAGCGTTGAGGCGCCCGCCCGCCTTCGGGCGGGGTGGGTGGCGTCTTGCACCTTGCGGCGTGCCGGTGTCCGCGCTGCGTTCAGTCGATCGGCATTTCGGTCTCGATCCAGCGGGTGACCGAATCGTGGCGCGGTGCCCAGCCCAGCTCACGACGTGCGCGCTTGCCACGTACCCGGCTGTTGGCGCCGAACGAGTAGCGCGCGTGGCCTTCGCCCCAGACCCGCGCGGCCTCCTCGACAGTCCAGGATTCGACCGGCCCGAGGCCGAGCCGCTTCGCGATTGCCGCGCCCAGTTCCGCGTACGAGGCCTCGCCGTTCTCGACGAAGTAGAACGCGCCGGCCGGAGCGTCGGCGAGCGCCAGCCGGTACAGCGCGATCACATCCTCGATATGCACGTTCGACCAGCGGTTCACGCCGCTGCCGACGACCCGGACCACGCCACTTGCGCGCGCCTGCGCGACCAGCGGCGGGATCTGCACGCTGTCGCGCGCCAGCCCGGTCCCGGTGCCGTAGATCATCGTGTTGCACAGCACGATCGCGCGTACGTCAGCCCCGCTTGCGGCCAGGATCAGGTTGTCGACGGCGTGGCGCGCCTGCTTGCCGGGCTCGACGATCAGCGGCGTGTCCTCGTCGAACACGTGTGGCGACAGGGAATTGCCGGCGACATCGTCGCCGATGACGCTCGAACCACTGGTGTGCAGGAAGGCCTTGTCGGAACCGCGCAGGCCATCGAGCAGCGCTTCGACCGCGCCCCGGTGGTCGCTGCTGGCGGCATTGATCACCGCGTCCGAACGCCGCGCTTCCTCGACCAGCAGATCGCGGTCGTCGAGCGTGCCGACAACCGGAATGATGCCCAGTGGCTCGACCCGGGAGGCGGCCTCGGGCGTCCGTACCAGACCGCGGATGGTGTGGCCGTCCTGCAGCAGGGCGGTGGCGAGCGAGCCGCCGATGAAGCCGGTGGCACCGGTGAGGAACAGTTGCATGGGCAGATCCTGTGGAGACGGGCGGCCAGTCTGCGCGTTTGCTTTCGAGGCGAGAACAACTCGAAAAGCACAACTCCTTTGCCCAAGGCGCAACAATCCCCCGACGCAACCACCAGGCCGTACCGATGAAAACCACGCTGGATGAACTGCAGGCCTTCGTTGCCGTCGTCGATGCAGGTTCGATCACCGCGGCCGCGCGCGCGCGGGAGCAGACCATCTCGGGCGTCAGTCGCGCACTCGCCCGGCTCGAGGAGAAGCTGCAGACCACGCTGCTGCGGCGGACCACGCGCAATCTCGCGCTGACCGAGGAGGGGCACCTGTTCCTCGGGCAGGCGCGTGCCATCCTCGCCGCGGTCGAGGCCGCGGAGGACCGCATGGCCATCCTGCGCGCCGGGCCTTCGGGACGCTTGCGCGTGGATGCGGCAACGCCGTTCATGCTGCATGTGCTGGTGCCGCGCATCGCCGGATTTCGTCTTGCATATCCGCAGATCGCACTGGAACTGGGCAGCCACGACCGCGACATCGATCTGCTGGAGCAGCGCACCGATGTCGCGATCCGCATCGGCGTGCTGAAGGATTCGACCCTGCATGCGCGCCACCTGGACGATAGCCGCATCCGGATCCTCGCCGCGCCGGCATACCTTGAGCGCCACGGCGCGCCGATGGCGGTGGACGCCCTGTCCCGCCATGTGCTGCTGGGCTTCGCCGGCCTGCCGCATCTCAACCGCTGGCCCGTGCGCGATGGCGCCGGCGCGCAGCTGGAGATCACGCCGACGATCGCCGCATCCAGTGGCGAGACCGTGCGCCAGCTGGCGCTGGCCGGCAACGGCATCACCTGCCTGTCGGACTTCATGACCGCCGCCGACCGTCGCGCCGGTACCCTAGTGGAACTGTTCGCCGACCGGGCGATGCCGATCCATCAGCCGATCCACGCGGTCTACTACCGCAACTCCGGCGTGGCGTCGCGGATCCAGGTGTTCCTCGACCATCTGGGACGGTCGTTGCGGGAGCGCCCCTTCTGAAGCCACCCGAGCGCGCGGTGGATCGCGCGGTGGATCCGGCAGCGCGGTTCCGCTGCAACGAAAAACGCCGGCCCTTGTGGGCCGGCGTTTCCTGTGACCGGCGCCGGGAGCGGTCCCGGCGCCAGTTGCCGCAGTGCGTTTACTTGGTGATGTCGACGTCCTTGGTTTCCTTCAGGAAGAAGGTACCGATGACGAAGGTGATCAGCGCGATGATGATCGGATACCACAGGCCGTAGTAGATGTTGCCGGTCAGCAGCACCAGGGCGAAAGCCGTGGTGGGCAGGAAGCCGCCGAACCAGCCGTTGCCGATGTGGTAGGGCAGCGACATCGAGGTATAGCGGATGCGGGTGGGGAACAGCTCCACCAGCCATGCCGCGATCGGTCCATAGACCATGGTGACGTACAGCACCAGGATCACCAGGATCAACAGCACCATCGGCTTGTTCATCTCGTCGTTGTTGGCCTTGGCCGGGTAACCGGCCGCATCGATCGCGGCGGTCACGTCGGCGGTCAGCTTGGCCTGCGCCGCGGCTGCGGCCTCGGGCGTGAGCGCGGTGACGTCGACACTCTGGATCTCGGTGTCACCGATGCGCACGCTGGCCAGCGTGCCGGGCGATGCCTTCTCGTTGGTGTAGGGCACGCTGCGACCGTTGAGCAGGTTCTTGACGATGTCGCAGGAGTTGTTGAACGTCACGTGGCCCTTGAGCTCGCCGGGCACGAACTGGAACGAGCAGTCCTTGGGGTCGGCGACGACCACGGCCGGCGAGGTCTTGGCGGCCGCTTCCAGCGCGGGGTTGGCGAAGTGGGTCAGGCCCTTGAACAGCGGGAAGTAGGTGATCGCGGCCAGCAGGCAGCCGGCCATGATGATCGGCTTGCGGCCGATCTTGTCCGACAGCCAGCCGAAGAAGATGAAGCCACCGGTGGCCACCAGCAGCGCCGCGGCGATGAACAGGTTGGCGGTGACCGGATCGACCTTCAGCGTCTGGGTCATGAAGAACAGCGCGTAGAACTGGCCCGCGTACCACACCACGGCCTGGCCGGCGGTGGCGCCGAACAGCGCCAGCAGCACGATCTTGCCGTTGCTCCAGGTGCCGAAGCTCTCGGTCAGCGGTGCCTTGGAGCGGGTGCCCTCTTCCTTCATCTTCTGGAACAGCGGCGATTCGTTGAGCTGCATGCGGATCCAGATCGAGATCAGCAGCAGGAAGAACGAGACCAGGAACGGAATGCGCCAGCCCCATTCGGCGAACGCCTCGTTGCCCAGCGCTAGGCGGCAACCCAGGATCACCAGCAGCGACAGGAACAGGCCGACCGTCGCGGTGCACTGGATGAAGCTGGTGTACAGGCCGCGCTTGCCGTTGGGGGCATGCTCGGCGACGTAGGTCGCCGCGCCGCCGTACTCGCCGCCCAGTGCCAGGCCCTGCAGGCATCGCAGGATCACCAGCAGGATCGGCGCGGCGATGCCGATCGTCGCGTAGGTCGGCAGGATGCCCACCAGGAAGGTCGACACACCCATGATCACGATGGTGATCAGGAAGGTGTACTTGCGCCCGATCATGTCGCCGAGCCGGCCGAACACGATCGCGCCGAACGGCCGCACCGCAAAGCCCGCGGCGAAGGTCAGCAATGCCATCACGAAGGCGCTGCCCGAGGGCAGGGCGGAGAAGAAATGGACCGCGATGACCGCGGCCAGCGAACCGTACAGATAGAAGTCGTACCACTCGAAGACGGTCCCAAGGCTCGACGCAATGATGACCTTGCGATGCTCCTTGGTGATGCCGCCGCCCTTCGGTGCGGCTGCTGCAGTTGTCGTAGACATTCGTCGCCTCCCACGGCGTGAGTCGGATGAGTTTTGTGTCAGGTCTTGCCGATACGCGGTCGCTGTGTGGTTCGGGATGTTCCCGGCCAGCCTGGCGCTGGCCGGGAACGCGTGTTGCGGGTCAAGCGGGGCCGGCTGGCCCCGCGGTCATGCTCAGAAGCTGTAGCGGGCCATCGTGTGCAGGCGCATCAGTTCGCCGTCGGCGCCGGATTCGAGCGTGCGCTCGCCCCAGATCGCCTCGACGCCGAAATCGAGCTTGGGTGCCGGCGTCCAGATCACGTTGGCGTGCACCGAATGCACCTTCTGGGTCACGCCAAAGCCGGTCAGCGCGGTGTCGTTGTCCCATTGCGAACGGGCGTAGAACAGGTTGCCGCGCACCTTGGGGCTGAACACCTGGCGCACGCCGAAGTAGCCGGCCCAGCCGCCCAGTGCCTGGATGTTGCCGCTGGCGCTGGCATCGGCAATCGCATCCTGCTGGATGGTTGCCAGGCCGATGTAGCGGCCGATGCCCTCGCCGCCGCTGACCTGGTAGCGCAGATCGGTGCTGTCGCCGAGCTTGACCAGGCCGCTGACGGTCGCGCCGAAGCCGGTGTCGGTGCTCTCGGCGCCGGCCACGGGCTCGTACTTCAGCTGCCGCGCCATGCCGGCGAAGCTCACATGGCCCCAGTCGCCCTTGTGGGTGTAGCGGGCAATCACGTCCGGCACGCTGTTGTCGCCTGCGATCACGCGCGCGGCGCCGCCGAACGGCTGCACCGTGGTCTCCGGGCTCTCGATCGACACCGTCCACGGGCCGTTGGTATAGCGCACCTGCGGCTGGCGCACGAACACCACCGCATCGGTCGGGCCGACGAAGTCGACCGCGTCGATCAGCGCGTTGGTGTCCATGAAGTTCGACCAGGTCTGGCCGACCAGCCAGTTGTTGTAGGTCAGGTAGGCGTGGCGCAGCGTGGCGCCGTAGGTGTTGGTGGCCGCCGAGTTGCCGAGCGAGCCGCCGAAGAAGTCCAGCTCGAAACGCGCGCCGAGCTTGTCGCCCGAATCGAGCACGGTGCTGGCGTCGAACCACAGGCGCGAGAACTTGGCGTGCGCATCCATGTAGGTGTCGGGGCCGTTGCCGCCGACCGGGATCGCGCCCGGCACGTAGAAGTCGCGGCCCGCGGTGCCCTTGGCGATGTCGCCGTCGGTGGTCTTGGTGGCGAAACCGTCGATGCGGATCATGCCGCCCACCGTGAACTTGGTCCCGGGGTTGGCCTGCGGGGTGATCGTGGTGGCCTGGATCGGCTGGCTGCCGGCCGGCGCGGCGGCCGGCGCCGGCTGCGTGGCCTGCGCGGTGCGCACTTCCTGCACCGTGGCCGCGGTCTGCTGCTGCTGCGAGAGCAGCGCCTGGACCTGGGCCTCGAGCTGGGCGATGCGCGTCTCCAGCTCCTGTTCCTTGGCGGTCTGCGCGAAGGCCGCGCCGGGCAGTGCGAGGGCGGCCGCCATCGCGATGGCAAGCATGCGCGGACGGGCCTTCGCTGCGGTGTGTTGGGTCATGGGTCCCCTCCCGAGGGATGATGGCGACAATGCGAACGGGCGGACGCAAGGGTCCGTGGCGCCAGACTGCACGCAGCCGGGGTCCGCGCCCATTCGCCATTGGTCGATACCGCCAACAGGCGTCGTATAGACCATCGTCTAGCCGACCGCGCGGACGAATGCGGCACACTGGTGCGCGTGATTCCCGGGAGGAACCCAAGGCCATGAACAGTCCCACCGAGCTGTATCCCGTGCCCGCCGGCTTTGCCGGCCCCGACACCATCACCGCGGCCGACTACGCGCGTGACTATGCCCGCTCCGTGCAGGATCCCGACGCCTTCTGGGGCGAGGCCGCCGGACGCCTGGACTGGTACGTCAAGCCGACCCGGATCAAGAACGTCAGCTACCAGCTCGACGACTTCCGCATCCGCTGGTTCGAGGACGGCGCCCTCAACGCCAGCGTCAACTGCCTCGACCGCCACTTGGCCACGCGCGGCGACAAGACCGCGCTGATCTGGGAGGCCGACAGCCCCGACGCCGCCGCCCGCCATGTCAGCTATCGCGAGCTGCATGCACGCGTGTGCAAGCTGGCCAACGCGCTGCGCAACCTCGGCGTGGGCAAGGGCGACCGCGTCACCATCTACCTGCCGATGATCGTCGAGGCCGCGGTGGCGATGCTGGCGTGCGCGCGTATCGGTGCGGTGCATTGCGTGGTGTTTGGCGGCTTCTCGCCCAATTCCATTGCCGACCGCGTCTCCGACTGCGGCAGCAAGCTGATCATCACCGCCGACGAGGGCCTGCGCGGCGGCCGCAAGGTGCCGCTGAAGGCCAATGTCGACGCCGCGCTGAAGCTGCCAGGCACCAACAGCGTGGAAACGGTGCTGGTGGTGCGCCACACCGGCGGCGCGGTCGACATGCAGATGCCGCGCGACCGCTGGTACGACGCCGTCGTCGACGACC
>JAFAFY010000004.1 GCA_023423235.1 Pseudomonadota bacterium | reverse complement strand
CGCCGGCACATGCGCGACCGCCACAACGAACTGCGGGTCACCCTGGCCGAGACCAGCGGGCCGGAACGCCGCTTCGACGTGGTGTTCCGGGTCTTCGACGACGGCCTTGGGTTCCGCTACGACATTCCGCGGCAGCCCGGGGTCGATCGCCTGTCGATCGCCGAGGAACTGACCGAGTTCGTCATCGCCGACCCGGCGACGGCATGGTGGATCCCGGCGCTGGAATGGAACCGCGAGGAGTACCTCTACCAGCGCACGCCGGTCGAGGAAGTCGGGCTGGCACAGACGCCGATCACGCTGCGCACCGGCGACGGCCTGCACCTGTCGATCCACGAGGCGGCGCTGGTCGACTATTCGGGCATGAACCTGGCGCGCGTCGAAGGGCGGCGCTTCAAGGCGGCGCTGACGCCGGGCATCGGCGCGGCCAAGGTCGAGGTGGACGCGCCATTCGCCACGCCCTGGCGCACGCTCCAGATCGGCGAGCGCGCGGGCGATCTGGTCGAGTCGCAGCTGATCCTCAACCTCAACGCGCCCAATGCGCTGGGCGATGTGTCGTGGATCCGGCCGATGAAGTACGTCGGCATCTGGTGGGAGATGCATCTCGACCGCAAGAGCTGGGCATCCGGCGACAAGCACGGCGCGACCACCGCGCATGCGCTGCGCCACATCGATTTCGCCGCAGACAACGGCATTGGCGGCGTGCTGGTGGAAGGCTGGAACGAGGGCTGGGACGGCGACTGGTTCGGCAATGGCGAGACCTTCAGCTTCACCCGCGCCTATTCCGATTTCGACATCGAGGCGGTCGCGCGCCATGCCGGCGACCGCGGCGTGATGCTGATCGGCCACCACGAGACCTCGGGCCATGCCGCGCACTACGAGGCGCAGCTGGATGACGCCCTGGACCTGTACGCGCGCCTGGGCGTGCACGCGGTCAAGACCGGCTACGTCGCCGACGCCGGCCAGGCCAAGGTGCTGGGCGACGACGGGCGCCTGCGCTACGCCTGGCACGAGGGCCAGGCGATGGTGCGCCACCACCAGAAGGTGGTGGAAGCCGCCGCGCAGCGGCGCATCGCGGTCAATCCGCACGAGCCGGTCAAGGACACCGGCCTGCGCCGCACCTGGCCGAACCTGGTCACCCGCGAGGGCGCGCGCGGCATGGAGTACAACGCCTGGGGGCAGCCGGGCAATCCGCCGGAGCACGAGGCCACGCTGGTCTACACCCGCCTGCTGGCCGGGCCGATGGACTTCACCCCGGGCGTGCTGGGCATGGACACCAGATCCGGCGCGCCGATGGCCAGCACCGTGGCCAAGCAGCTGGCGCTGTACGTGGTGATCCACAGCCCGCTGCAGATGGCGGCGGACCTGCTGGAGAACTACCAGGCGCGGCCCGAGGCCTTCCGCTTCATCCGCGAGGTACCGGTGGACTGGGAGGACACCCGCGCGCTGGCCGGCGAGGTCGGCGAGTACGCGGTGATCGCACGCCGCGAGCGCGGTGGCGACGACTGGTACCTGGGCGCGGTCAGCGACGATACGGCGCGCAGCATCGCGCTGCCGCTGACATTCCTCGAACCCGGCCGCCGCTACACCGCGCAGATCTACCGCGACGGCGACGCCGCCGGCTGGCGCGGCGACCCGCAGGCCATCGTCATCGAATCGCGCGCAGTCACGGCAGGCGACGCGCTGACGCTGCAGCTGGCCCCGGGCGGCGGCCAGGCGATCCGCTTCGCCGCCGACTGACCACGGCGGCGCGAAACGGCGACGGCGTCCGGCCACGGGGTCCGGCCACGGCTTGTCGCCGGGCGGTGCTTGGCCGACGATGGCGCGATGCAGACTCCGCCGTCTCCCGCCGCGCCCGACATCTTGCCCAGCGCCTTGCCCGATCAGCTGCCCGTTGCCGGAGCCGCGGTGCCCGCGCCACCCGCCGCCAATCCGCCCAGCGTGGTCAACTGCGCGGTCTACGGCCCGCAGGGCAAGCGCGACATTCCGCTGGAGGGCGTCGACGAGGCGCTGGCGGCCGACCCGGCGTGTTTCGCCTGGATCGGCCTGTACGAACCCGACCAGGCGGTGCTGGCGCAGTTGCAGTCCGAGTTCGGCCTGCACGATCTGGCGATCGAGGACGCCGGCAAGGCGCACCAGCGCCCGAAGATCGAGACCTATGGCGATTCGCTGTTCATCGTCGCCAACACCGCGCAGGCGCTCGACGGCCGCATCGTCTACGGCGAGACCCACATCTTCCTGGGCCCGCGCTACCTGGTGACGGTGCGCCACGGCGCGTCGCTGTCCTACGCACCCTCGCGGCACCGGATCGAGCGCGACCCGGCGATGCTGGCGATGGGCCCGGCCTGCGCGCTGTACGCGGTGCTCGATGCGATCGTCGACAACTACCTGCCGATCGTCGACGAGTTCAAGGCCACGCTGACCGCGCTGGAGCGCGAGGTGGTCAGCGAGACGTTCCACCGCGGCATCGTCATCCGTCTCTACGAGCTCAAGCGCGAGCTGACCTACATGCGGGTGGCGATGGCGCCGCTGCAGGACGTGCTCTCGCAACTGGTGCGCAGCAGCAGCCCGCTGATCGGCAGCGAGGCCAAGCTCTACCTGCGCGACGTGCTGGACCATTCGGTGCGGGTCAACGAGACCATCGACGTGCTGCGCGACATGCTGGGCACCGCGCTCGGGGTCAACCAGGCGCTGGTCACGCTGACCCAGGGCGAGATCGTCAAGAAACTGGGCGCGTGGGCAGCGCTGCTGGCCGCGCCGACCCTGGTGACCAGCTGGTATGGCATGAACTTCCAGGGCATGCCCGAGTTCGAGCAGCCCTGGGCCTATCCGGTGCTGATCGGCGGCCTCGCGGTGGTGGTGCTGGCGCTGTACCGCTACCTGCGCAAGGTCGGCTGGCTGTAGGCAGCCCCTGCGCAGGTCCCTCACCCCGCTTGCGCGGGGATGACAGGCGGAATTGCAATGTGTCCAGGCGTTCGCCAATGCACGCGCCACGGGCGTGGCCGGTTTGCAGGCAGGCGGACTGCAACCTCACCGATTGACGCGTCAGCCGATTGCACGGCGCGCACATCCAGCCGCCGCGCCCGGCATCCACCGCGATACGGGACGCGGCAGGCGCGGCCGCCTGCGACGAAAGTCTTACCTGCGATCGCGTGGATTCGCCCCGCTGGAGATTGACCGCATCGCCGCGCAGGGCGACCCTGTGCGCCTCCACCGAGGGGATCTCCGAATGAAGGGTGTTTTCAACCATGTGCTCTGGGGCGCGGTCGCGCTGCTGGGCGCTTCCTGTCTGGGCGTCATCGCCCTGCGCCAGGGCGAGCAGATCAGCGCGCTCTGGATCGTCGTCGCGGCGGTGTCGATCTATCTGGTCGCCTACCGCTACTACAGCCTGTTCATCGCCGACAAGGTGCTCGGGCTGGACCCGCGCCGGGCAACGCCGGCAATCGTCAACAACGACGGTCTGGACTTCGTGCCGACCAACAAGAACGTGCTGTTCGGTCACCACTTCGCCGCGATTGCCGGCGCCGGTCCGCTGGTGGGCCCGGTGCTTGCTGCGCAGATGGGCTACCTGCCCGGCATGCTGTGGCTGATCGTCGGCGTGGTGCTGGCCGGCGCGGTGCAGGACTTCATGGTCCTGTTCGTGTCCGAGCGCCGCAACGGCCGCTCGCTGGGCGACCTGGTGCGCGAGGAGATGGGGCCGGTCGCCGGCACCATCGCGCTGTTCGGCGCGTTCATGATCATGATCATCATCCTGGCGGTGCTGGCGATGATCGTGGTCAAGGCGCTGGCCGAGAGCCCCTGGGGCATGTTCACGGTGATCGCGACGATGCCGATCGCGATCTTCATGGGCATCTACATGCGCTACATCCGCCCGGGCAAGATCGGCGAGATCTCGGTGGTGGGCATCGTCCTGCTGCTGGCCGCCATCTGGTTCGGCGGCAAGGTCGGCGCCGACCCGTACTGGGGCCCGGCATTCACCTTCACCGGCACCCAGATCACCTGGATGCTGATCGGCTACGGCTTCGTCGCCGCGGTCCTGCCGGTGTGGCTGCTGCTGGCGCCGCGCGATTACCTGTCGACGTTCCTGAAGATCGGCGTGATCGTGGCGCTGGCCATCGGCATCGTCATCGCCAGCCCGGAAGTCACCACGCTGAAGATGCCGGCACTGACCGAGTTCGCCTTCACCGGCGACGGTCCGGTGTGGAAGGGCGGCCTGTTCCCGTTCCTGTTCATCACCATCGCCTGCGGCGCGGTGTCGGGCTTCCACGCGCTGATCTCCTCGGGCACCACGCCCAAGCTGCTGGCCAACGAGACCCACGCCCGCTACATCGGCTACGGCGGCATGCTGATGGAATCGTTCGTGGCGATCATGGCGCTGGTCGCGGCCTCGATCCTCGACCCGGGCATCTACTTCGCCATGAACAGCCCGGCCGCGGTGCTGGGCACCGACGTGCAGAGCGCGGCGGCGGCGGTCAGCCAGATGGGCTTCGTGATCACGCCCGAGGCGCTGGAACTCAAGGCCCAGCAGATCGGCGAGAGCACGATCATCTCGCGCGCCGGTGGTGCGCCGACGCTGGCGGTGGGCATCGCGGTCATCCTGCATGACGCCCTTCCCAGCACCGGCGAGGGCGCGATGGCCTTCTGGTACCACTTCGCCATCCTGTTCGAGGCGCTGTTCATCCTCACCGCAGTGGATGTGGGCACGCGCGCCGGCCGCTTCATGCTGCAGGACCTGCTGGGCAACTTCGTGCCGGTGCTGCGCAAGACCGAATCGTGGGGCGCGAATGTCGTCGGCACCGCGGGCTGCGTGGCGCTGTGGGGCTACTTCCTCTACCAGGGCGTGGTCGATCCGCTGGGCGGCATCAATACCCTGTGGCCGCTGTTCGGCATCGCCAACCAGATGCTGGCCGGTATCGCGCTGATGCTGTGCACGGTGGTGCTGTTCAAGATGAAGAAGGACCGCTACGCCTGGGTGACCATCGTCCCGGCGGTGTGGCTGCTGATCTGCACGACCTACGCCGGCCTGATCAAGATCTTCGATCCCAAGCCGGCGGTGGGCTTCCTCGCCCAGTCGCGCCACTACCAGAACGCGATCGCCAACGGCGAACTGCTGGGCGCGGCCAAGAGCGTCGGCCAGATGCGCCAGGTCGTGATCAACGGCTACGTCAACACCGGCCTGACCGTGCTGTTCCTGTTCGTGGTGTTCAGCGTGCTGTTCTTCGCGATCCGCGCGATCCTGCGCGCGCGCCGCAGCCCGACGCCGACCGCGAAGGAATCGCCGTACGTCGAACTGACGCCCGAACAGCAGCAGGCCTGGCTGTGATGGCGGGCCTCGCCGGAGCGGCGCGCTGATGGCCGGGCAACTGGTCACTGCCGAACACTTCGCCACGCACAAGCGTGTGTGGCGGAGGGTCGTGCAGACCGCGCGGCTGTGCTGTGGGATTCCGGACTACGACAACTACGTCCGCCACGTGCTGGAGAAGCACCCCGACCGCGAGCCGATGGACTACAAGACGTTCTTCCGCGAGCGCCAGGAGGCCCGCTTCGGCGGGCGCAGCGGGTTCCGCTGCTGTTGAACGCCTGCGGGCGGGCGGCGTGCAGCCCACGCCGCCCGCCTGCGACAGGCACCCATGAAAAAGCCGCGGGAGACCGCGGCTTCTTCGTATCTGCAATCGCAGCGCCCCGCCCGCGCCGGCTGTTGCGTCCATGCGGCGATTGCCGCCTACGGATACAGCATCCGCTTGCGGCAATCGCCGGCGACGTCGCATTCGTAGAGCCAGCGCTCGTGCAGCCGGTACTGGGCGCCATACCAGAACTCCATCCGGTCCGGACGCACACGCAGGCCCGACCAGCGCGGCGGACGCGGCACCTCGCGCCCGGCGAACTCCGCATCCAGCTCCGCCAGCCGCTGCTCGAACGCCTCGCGCGAGGGAAGTTCATCGGACTGGCGCGAGGCCCAGGCGCCAAGCTGGCTGCCGCGCGGGCGCGAGGCGAAATAGGCATCGGCCTCGTCGTCGGAGACGATCACCACCGGCCCCTCGATGCGCACCTGCACGCCCTGGCGCACCCGCGGCCAGTGGAACAGCAGCGCGGCATGCGGGTTCTCCTGCAGCTCGCGGCCCTTGCGTCCGTCCAAGTGGGTGTAGAACACGAATCCGCGGTCGTCCCAGGCCTTCAGCAGCACCGTGCGCGCCGAGGGGCGGCCGTCGGCCGCGGCGGTGGCCACGGTCATCGCGGTACGGTCGGGCTCGCCGGCGGCAGCGGCCTCGTCGAACAGGGTGGCGAAGGTGGCGAGGGCTTCGGACAACAGGGCAGTGGTCGCAGTCATGCCGCGATGATCGCGCCGCGGCGCGGCGTTGTCGAACCGCCCCGTCGCAGCCGTGGATCGAACCGGTGGGGACAGGCCCGCGGCTGCGCTATCGTGCCGGGATGCCCACACCACCCGCCCAACCCACTCCACCCGCCCAACGCTGGTCCGATGCCCTGGTCGGCGGCCTGCTCGACGGCATCGTCGCCGACCGCGTCCGCGTGTTCGGCATCAGCGGGCTGCAGGGTACCGGCAAGTCGACCCTGGCCGCGCAGCTGGCCGATGCCGCCGGCGCGCGCGGCCTGCAGGTCGCGGTGCTGTCGCTCGACGATCTCTACCTCGACCACGAGTTGCGCCAGTCGCTGGCGCGCGAGGTGCACCCGCTGCTGGCCACGCGCGGACCGCCCGGCACCCACGAGGTGGCGCTGGGCTGCGACGTGCTCGATGCCTTGCGGGCAGGCGCGCCGGTGGCGCTGCCGCGTTTCGACAAGCTGGGCGACTGTCGCCTGCCGCAGGCGCTGTGGCCGCAGGTCGCACGCGCCGATCTGGTGGTGTTCGAAGGCTGGTGCGTGGGCGCGCCGGCGGAGCCGCCGGAGGCACTGGCGGCGCCGGTCAACGCGCTCGAACGCGAGGACGACCTCGATGGCCACTGGCGGCGCTGGTGCAACGCCGCGCTGGCACGCGACTACCCGTCGCTATGGCAACGCATCGACCGCCTGCTGTTCCTGCAGCCACCGGGCTTCGATGTCGTCGCCGGCTGGCGCTGGGAACAGGAACAGGCGCTGCAGCGGGTCGACCAGGCGACGGGCGACGACCGCAGCGGCATGGACCGCGCGGCCGTCGTCCGCTTCGTGCAGCATTTCGAGCGCGTCAGCCGGCATGCGCTGCGCACGCTGCCCGGGCTCGCCGATATCACCATCGCACTCGACGCGGCGCGCAGGCCGCTGCCGGGACAGGGCCCGGACCGGGACCTGCGGATCAGTTGACGACGAAGGTGATCCGCAGGTTGACCCGCCACTGGCTGATCTCGCCGTCCTCGCCGACATCGGCCTTGATCTCGTTGACCCAGACCCCGCGGATGCCGGTGACCGTCTCGGCGGTCTTGGCGACGCCGAGGCGCACGGCCTCCTCGATGCTGGTGGACGATGCGGCATTGATTTCGATGACCTTGGCAACCGACATGACACGACTCCGGAGTGGCAATGGGCCTGCCACCATCGCCGGCCCGCCGTAATCCGGGGTGAGGCTTGTGTTATCCGTGTCGCCCGGCGCGGGCGCTGCTAGCATGCGCCGATGCCATTCCCCCGCTCCCTCGTCCTGGTCGGCCCGATGGGCTCGGGCAAGTCGTCGATCGGCCGGCGCATCGCCGCCTACTTCGAGCTGCCGTTCGTCGATGTCGACCACGAGATCGAACGCCAGACCGGCGCGCGCATTCCGCTGATCTTCGAATGCGAAGGCGAGGCCGGCTTCCGCGCCCGCGAGCGCGCGGTGCTGCAGTCGCTGCTGGACGGCCCGCCGCGGATCATCGCCACCGGCGGCGGCGCGGTGCTCGACGCCGGCAACCGCGCGGCGATGCGCGCCCATGGCCTGGTGATCCACCTGCACGCCGACGTCGACCAGCAACTGGCGCGCCTGGCGCGCGACCGCTCGCGGCCGCTGCTGGCCGGCGGCGATCGCGAAGCGGTGCTGCGCGCGCTGGCGGCCGAACGCGCGCCGCTGTACGCCGAGGCCGCGGAACTGCGCTTCGAGACCGGCAACCAGCCGCCCGCCGATGCCGCCGCGCAGCTGATCGCGCTGGTCGAATCCCATCTCTCGCGCGCACCGCGACGCGCCACCGGACCCCGCATGACCGAAACATCTCCCGACACCCGCACCGTCGCCGTGGCTGGCGATGCCCCCTACGACATCCACATCGGCCCCGGCCTGCTCGACGACGGCGCGCTGCTGGCCGGGAGCGTGCGCGGCAACGCGGCGATGCTCGTCAGCGACCACAACGTCGCACCGCTGTACGCGCAACAGGTCGCCGACGCCCTGTACGCGGCGCGGCCCGACCTGCAGATCCACCAGCACGTGCTGCCGGCCGGCGAGGCGGCCAAGACCCTGGCGCATTTCACCGAAGTGGTGGATGCGCTGGCCGACGCACGCCTGCGCCGCGACGCCACGCTGTTCGCGCTCGGCGGCGGGGTGATCGGCGACCTCGCCGGCTTCGCCGCGGCGTGCTGGATGCGCGGCATCGACTGCGTGCAGTTGCCGACCACGCTGCTGGCGATGGTCGACTCCTCGGTCGGCGGCAAGACCGCGGTCGACCTGCCTCAGGGCAAGAACCTGGTCGGCGCCTTCCATCCGCCGCGCGCGGTGATCGCCGATACCGCCGCACTGCGCACCCTTCCCGCCCGCGAGCTGCGCGCAGGCCTTGCCGAGGTGGTGAAGTACGGCGCGCTCGGCGACGCCGACTTCCTCGACTGGCTGGACGCCCACGCCGAGGCGCTGCTGCACGGCGACGACGCCGCGCTGGCCGAGGCGATCGCGCGCAGCTGCGCGCACAAGGCCGCGATCGTCGCGCGCGACCCGTTCGAGCATGGCGAGCGCGCCCTGCTCAACCTCGGCCATACCTTCGGCCATGCGATCGAGACCGAGCAGGGCTACGACGGCCTCAACCATGGCGAGGCGGTGGCCGTGGGCATGGTGCTGGCCGCGCGGCTGTCGGAAGCGCTGGGGCTGGCGACCGCGGCCGACGGCGATCGCCTGCGCGACCTGCTGCAGCGCCTCGGCCTGCCGGTCGCGCTGCCCGCCGGCCTCGACCCCGAACGCCTGCTCGCGCACATGCGCCTGGACAAGAAGGCCCAGGCCGGCGGCCTGCGCTTCGTGGTCTGGGACGGCATCGGCCACGCGCGGGTGCTGGCCGACGTGCCCGAGGCCGCGGTGCTTTCGGTGCTGCGCACCGGCTGAAGCTGCCCGCCGGGTCCCGTCGCGCCGCGCGGGATCGCCTGTCGCAATGGGCATCAGCGTGGGTCGGCATCCTCGCCGGCGCGCCCCAGGCCCACGCCGGCGCCCATGCCGACGCCAGCGCCCATTCCCGCGCCCATGCCGCCTCCGCCTCCGCCGCCGGCACCCCCGCCGCCGCGGCCTGCGCCCTCGCCACCACCACTGCGCTTGCCGCCGATCTCCGAGCGCAGCGGCCCCTGGTCGGGGATCGTCACCCCGCTGGGCACCGGGTCCAGATCCAGCGCCTCGCGGATGAACGCGCGCAACGACACCACCAGCCTGCGCGTATGCACGCTGCGCCCGGCCACCATGTCGCTGGCCGCCTCGGCCGCCAGCCGTACCTGTTCCTCGGTACCGAGCAGGATCACGTCCGACAGCGCAGCCTCCACCGCGTCGCGGATCCGCCGCCGGCGCTCCGCCGCGGGACTGTCGAAGGCATCGGCGTCCGCGATCACCGCCTCCGCCTGTGCCTGCGCCGCTTCGGCCTGCGCCAACGCCACCTGGGTTTGCGAGCCGGGCCCGGCCTGCGACGCCCGTCGCCGCAGCTCGCGCAGGTGCGCCGGATCGACGGTCAACTCGCCGGTGAACGATCCACCCAGCACCTTGTAGGCCGCGATCAGGGTCTTGAGCCGCTCGTTGATCTGCCGGTTCTGCCGCTCGCGCCTGCGCTGGATGACCTGCATGAACACCAGTCGGATACCGACCACGATCAGCGACACCAGCACGATGCCCAGCAGCGTCGAGAGCGTGGCGTTCCAGGAACTGAAGTCGATGTTGCGCATGTGCCGGCCTCCGCGCCGTCCACGGCGTGTGCCGCGCCCGCCATGATACGAAGCCGCGCCCGCGGCCGCCCCGTACAATGGCCGGCCGGGCGCAGCGCCAACCGCCAGGCGCTGCGGCTGCGCGCAGTGCCGCGCCTGCCACCCATCCCGCCGAGGAATCCGTCTTGTCCGCACCGCTGAACAACGACCGCCTGCTGCGCGCACTGCGCCGCGAACCCGTCGACCGCACGCCGGTGTGGCTGATGCGCCAGGCCGGCCGCTACCTGCCCGAGTACCGCGCCACCCGCGCCCGTGCCGGCAGCTTCCTGGCGATGGCCAAGAATCCAGAGCTCGCCTGCGAGGTCACGCTGCAGCCGCTGGCGCGCTTCGACCTGGATGCGGCGATCCTGTTCTCCGACATCCTCACCGTTCCCGACGCGATGGGGCTGGGGCTGTACTTCGTCGAAGGCGAAGGCCCAAAGTTCCGCCATCCCGTGCGCGACGCCGCCGCGATCCATCGCCTGGGCGTGCCGGACATGGAAAGCGACCTCGGCTACGTGATGGACGCGGTACGGGTGATCCGCCGCGAACTGGACGGCCGGGTGCCGCTGATCGGCTTCTCCGGCAGCCCGTGGACCCTGGCCTGCTACATGGTCGAGGGCGGCGGCAGCAAGGATTTCGCCCGCATCAAGGCGCTGGCGCTCAACGACCCGAAGGCGCTGCATGCCCTGCTGTCGGTGGTGACCGACGCGGTGATCGCCTACCTTGCCGCGCAGCGCGCCGCCGGTGCACAGGCGTTGCAGGTGTTCGACACCTGGGGCGGCGTGCTCAGCCCGGCGATGTACCGCGAGTTCTCGCTGCCCTACCTCACGCGCATCGCCGCGCAGCTGCCGCGCGGCGACGGCGACGCGCGCACCCCGTTGATCCTGTTCGGCAAGGGCAACGCCGCGTACCTGGACGAACTCTCGCGCACCGGCGCCGAGGGCGTCGGCGTCGACTGGCTGATCGAGCTGGGCGATGCCGCGCACCGCACCGGCGGCCGGGTCGCGCTGCAGGGCAACCTGGACCCGACCACGCTCTACGGCGCGCCCGACGCGATCCGCCGCGAAGTGCGGCGCGCGCTCGACAGCTACCGCGACGGCAACGGCGGCTCGCGCGAGGGCCACGTCTTCAATCTCGGCCACGGCATGTCGCCGGACATGGACCCGGCGAACGTCGGCGTGCTGGTCGACGAGGTGCACAGCTACAGCCTGCGCTGAGCCGCGCGCTACTCGTAGGACGCGCTACTCGTAGGACAGGCTGCCCAGTCGAAGCAGGCGCGGGCGAGTTGTCCCGCGGCGTCCGGGCAGCAGTGCCAGGATCCGGCGCCAGGGCGGGCGATCAACCGTCTCCCCGATTTCTTCCAGCGCCTCGCACAGCAGCTCGATGCCATCATCGGTCAGCCGATGTGCCAGCGCATCGAGTTCCCGACGCGTGCAGATGGAAACCAGGACATCTGCAGCCGCGCGCGACACGCCCTCGGCCGCATCGTCCAGCGCGGCGACCAGCCACGGCACGACCCGCTTCCGGTGCAGGAAGCCCAGAGCCCAGACCACGCGCCGGCGCACATACGGCCCGCGCGTTGCCAGCAGTGCAGCCAGTGGCTCCACGGCCCGGTCGTCACCGATCGCTGCCAGCGCCAGCGCGGCGTTGGCGACCACCGCGTCATCCGTGTTGTCGAGCAATGCCAGCAGGCATGGCAGCGCGCGGGGGTCGGGCAGGTCGATCAGGGCATCGACGACTTCCGGGTCGATGTGCTCGCGTTGCAGCAGCGGCAGCAGCAGCGGCACGGCGTCATCGCTGCGCCCGCGACGCGCCAGGCAGCGTGCAGCGGCTGCGACAAGCGGCGGATCAATGGTCTGCGACGGCACCAGCAGCTTTGCAAGCGCCCCGGGCAACCGCGCGTCGGCAGGCAGCTGCAGGGCGTCGAGCACGGCGCCACGGAGCTGGGGATCGGGATCGTCGAGCAGCGGCAGCAATTCCGGTGCGGCATCGCCATCACCGAGCCGTCCCAGCGCGACGGCGGCGGCGCACCTGACGTCCCGCTCGGGATCACGCAGTGCGGGCGAGAGGTCTGCGGCCACCACGCCGGCAGCGCGACCGCCATCCCAGGGCAGGCCTTCGAGCGTCGCGATACGGACGCTGGGAACAGGATCCGCCAGCGCCGCGGCAAGCAGCCCGCGCGGCACCTGGCAAGGCGGCGCCGCGTCCGCATCGCGTGCCGCGCCTTCGAGCGGGAGTTCGTCCAGCAGCCCGGCCAGCGCGGCCGCAGCATCGCGGCGAAGCTCGATGTCGACGTCGCCCAGCAAGCGCGGCAGCGCCGCCAGCAGGGCGGGCGCAGGGATGCGTCTGCCGTTCCCGATTGCGCATGCGCGCGCCGCTTCCCGACGCATGCCGGGGTCGGCGTCGATCGCGGCCTCGCACAGCGCTTCCCCCGCTTCCGCACCGCCCAAATCGGCCAGCGCCGCCAAGGCCGCGCGCCGCACGTCATCCACGGGATCGTGCCGGAAGCTCGCAAGCATCGCCGTGGCGCCGGCGTGCGCCTCCAGCGTCCCCAGCGCAGTCAGCACACTGCAGCGCACCCGGGCATCCGGGTCCTGCAAGGCGGCCAGCAGCGCGGGCGCACTCGCGGGATCGCCGTAGCGCAAGCCGTCCGCGGCCGCGGCGCGTACGTCGGCGTCGGCATCGCCAAGTGCGCGGAGCAGTTCGGCAAAGTGCCCGGCCTGCGCTGTCCCCATGTCGGCGCGTTGTTGCCCCAGGGCAAACACCGCGCATCTGCGCACCGCGGCGTCAGGGTCGCCGGTGGCGTCGCGGGCGAGCGCCCCCACCGGATCCCCCCGCCGCGTTGCCAGTGCGTGCAGGGCCGCGCAACGCAGGTCGGGCTCGGCGTCCGTCAGCAGCGGCCGCCATGCCTCCAGCCTTCCCGCGTCACTGGATGCCGCCCGTTCGCGCGCCTCGGCGGCGGCGATGCGCGCATCGTTGCCGGCAGGCAAGCTCACCGCGGCACGCCTCGGCGCCGTCGCAACGGCGACGCGTGCATGCCGGCTACTGCGCCTGCGTCGGCGCCGCCAGCTGCTTCTGCACGTCCTCGCGCAGGCGGGCGAGTTCGCCCTCGGCCTCGCGCCGCTGCTGCATGCCTTCGCGGTGGATGCTGCGCACTTCCTCGACGGTCTGGATCAGCTGGTCGTGGACATGGCGCAGGGTGGCGATGTCGATCACCGCGCGCTGGTTGGCGCGCGCAGTCTCCACCGAGGTCTCGCGCAGCAGGTCGGCATTGCGCCGCATCAGCTCGTTGGTGGCATCGTCGATCGCGTTCGACAGTGCCACCGCGTTCTTCTGCTCGCCCAGCGAGAGCTGGATCGCGAACTGGCGCTTCCACGACGGGATGGTGACGTTGCGGACGGTGTTGAATTTCTCGATCAGCAGGATCGCGTTGGTCTGGATCAGGCGGATCATCGGCAGCGACTGTTCGGCCGCATGCTGCATCACCGCCAGGTCGCCCACGCGCTTGTCGAGCAGGCGGATGGCGTTGTCGATCTCGGCCCGGCGCGTGCGCGAGGCCGGGTCCTCCAGGCCCGAAAGGCCCTGCTGCTCGCGGGCCAGCTCGCCCAGGCGCTGGCGGCCGGCGGCGACATGCACGCCCAGCGCGCGGCGCTCCTCGACCACGATGTCGAACATGCGGTCGAACTCCGACACGCGCTTGCCCTGGGTGTCCTGCTGGCGGCCGATGTCCTGCATCAGCTTCTCGATCTGCTGGTTGGTGGTGCTGAACTTCTGCACCAGCTCGTCGCGCGAGGATTTCAGGCGGTCGATCAGCGGGCCGATCACCGGCAGCTTGGAGCGCCCGGCAAAACTGCCCAGGTCCAGCGAACGGGCGATGCGCACGACTTCGCCGAGCTTGTCGCCGGAGGCATCGAGGTCGCTGTTGCGGACCTGGTCGAGCAACTGGCTGGAGAACGCGGCGGTCTTGCCGGCGGCATCGCGGCCGAACACATGCAGGTTGCCCGGGGTGATGTCCTGCAGGGTCTTGCCGACGGCGGCGATCTCCTTGCGGTCGTCGGGCGTCAGGCCCAGCGCCAGCAGCGCGCTGTCGTCGATCCCGTCGTCGGGCGCGCCATTGCCGGCGGGCACGATCGCGTGGTCGGGGATGTCCTGGCTCATGCGGCGGTCTCCTGGTCAGGGCCGTGCGCAGGCCCGTGGCTGTCGAGTGTAGCGGTCATGCCGGCGAGTTCGGTGGCGATTTCGGCTTCGATCGCGGCCGCGGTGGCGATCGAAACCGCCCCTGCTGCGCCGCCCGCGCCCAGCGCGCGCTGGCGCCAGGCCGGCACCAGCACGTCGCGGATGTTGCGGTAGCGGGCCAGCAGCGTGGTGCTCTGCGTGCGCAGCAACGCAAGCTGGCGCGCGGTCAGCGCATGCGTGGCCTGCACGCTGCGGAGATGGTCGAGCCGGCGCGCGAACTGCGCCGGCGCGCCGGCGGCCATGGCATCGGCCGGTGGCGGCAGGGCCGCCAATTGCGCGCGGCCGGCGGCCTCGACCTCGGCCAGCCGCGCGCAGCCGGCCTCGACGGTATCGATGCAGGCCTGTTGGGTCGCCGCATGTGCAGCCAGCGCATCGGCGGCGCGATCGGCATCGTGCAACAGCACGCCGATACGCACGGCCAGCGCGTCGGCGTCGGCCTGCAGGGCGACATCGCGGCCGAACAGCCGCCCCAGCAACCCGACCTTGCGCCGCAGTCCGCGCGCATCGTCGGCGTGCATCGCCAGGCGCAGCGCCTGCAGGCGCGCGACCAGCGCGGCCGCAGGCGCTGCATCGAGCGCGGCCTCGACATCGACCGCGGCCAGTGCCACCAGCGCGGCCTCGCCGTAGGCGGCGATCGCCAGCGCGCCGCCGGGCATGCCGGCCGGCGGATCGGTGCCGGGCGCGCGCCCGCTCATTGCGGGCCGTCGTCCTTGCGGGCTTCGAGCAAGCCGAGCTGGTCCAGCGCCGCATCGAGCTTGCGCTCGGCCGGCGTGCGTTCGCTGCGCTTCTTCGGCGAGGCGGGCGCGCTGGCGGTTTCGGCCGCGCGCAGGCGCAGCACTTCGACCAGTTGCGCCAGCGCGGCGTTGAGCCCGGCCTGTCCGGCCAGCGATTCGCCCAGCTGTTGCAGCAGCGGATCGACCGCGGCACGCATCGAACCGGGCAGCGCCGCGGCCAGTTCGTCGCGCGTGCCGGCTTCGTTGCGTTCGGCGATGCGCTGCAGCGCGCCCAGCAGGTCCTGCCACGGCGGCGGCGGTGCCGGCGCGTCCGCCACCGGGGCATCCGCAGCGCCCATCGCCTGCAGGCCCTGGGCGATGTCGGCCAACTGCGCGACCACGCGCGCGCCGGTGTCGGCGTCCTCGCCGCCCATCGCCTTGTTGCGCAGGAAATCGCGCTTGATCTGCGCCCAGCGCGCGGCCTGCGCATCGCTCATGGTGCCGCGCAGTTCGGCCAGCTTGAGCAGGTTTTCCTCCGCGCCGGTAGTCAGCAGCTGCGCCTCGCCCAGGTAGTGATCGGCGATGAGCTGCTGCAGCTCGGCGGCGTTCATCACCGGCGAGATCTTCTCGGCCAGCTTGTTCATGTTGCGGTAGCTGCCCTGCAGCCGGAACGGCGGCTCGGTGCGGTAGCGGTCGGCCTGGGCGGCGCTGGCGATGTACTGCTGGTTGACCCGGTAGACCACGTCGCGCGCCTGCATCAGCCGCTGTAGGGTGGCGGTGATCTCGTTGATCTCCGCGCCGCTGTAGGCGTGCGAGAGGTCGTTGGTCGAGACCTCCTTGCCGCCGGCGCGCTCGGCCAGCAGGTAGAGGTCGGCCAGGTCGCGGGTGGCCAGCGGCGCCAGCACCGGATTGGCGGTCAGGCTGTTCTCGATGTAGCTGAGCTTGAACGCATCCTCCATGCCGCCGAGCACATCGCCCAGGTTGTAGATGTCGGCGCGGTTGGCGAGCATGTCCGGGATTTTGAACACCTCGCCCGACTCGGTGTACGGGTTGCCGGCCATCACCACGCAGAACTTCTTGCCGCGCATGTCGTAGGTGCGGGTGCGCCCCTGCCACACGCCTTCGATGCGGCGGGTGCCGTCGCACAGCGAGATGAACTTCTGCAGGAACTCGGGATGGGTGTGCTGGATGTCGTCGACATACAGCATGGTGTTGTTGCCCATCTCCAGCGCGAGGTTGAGCTTGTGCAGCTCCTGGCGCGAGGTGGCGTCGGGCGCCTGCGCCGGATCGAGCGAGCGCACTTCATGGCCCAGCGCCGGGCCGTTGATCTTCATGAAGACAAGGCCCAGGCGGCTGGCGACGTATTCCATCAGCGTGGTCTTGCCGTAGCCGGGCGGCGAGATCAGCATCAGCAGGCCCATCAGGTCGCTGCGCTTGTCCTCGCCCACGGTGCCCATCTGCTTGGCGAGGTTGTCGCCGATGATCGGCAGGTAGACCTCGTTGATCAGCCGGTTGCGCACGAACGAGGTCAGCGGACGGGCCTTGAACTCGGACAGGCGCAAGGCATCGCGCTCGCGCGCGGCGATGCGCTGGCGCACGGCCTGGTAGCGGTGGAACGCGGGGACGAAGTGGTCGCGATGCGCGCGCAGGCGCGAGAGGAAATCGTCGACTGCCAACGGCAGGCGGCCGTCGTGGATGCGCGGGTGCTCACCGAGCAGCCCGCTCACCACCACGATCAATGTGGCTTCACGCACCTGCTGGCGCAGGCCACTGCCGGCCAGCAGCAGCGCGATCGCCTCGGGCACGTAGCCGGCCAGCGCGGTGTGCGCCGGGTCGCGGCACAGCGCCTGCAGCCATTGCGCGGCCAGCGCCCACTGCGCCGCCGGGCGCTCGGCCAGGCGCTGCAGCGCGGCATCGAAGTCGGCGGCCATGTCGGCCGACGCCAGCGCCTGGCGCAGTGCATCGAGCAATTGCCGGGCGTAGTGGCTGACGCCGAAGGTCGGCTCGCCCTGGCGCAGTTCGTCGATCAGGTAGGCGGCGGCCTCGTCGGCCAATGCCGGCGCCAGCGGCACCGCGCTGTCGGCAACGAACGCCGACAGCGCCGCGGCGATTTCGCCGCGCAGCGCATCCAGACCATCGGCGGTGCCGAACAGGCGCTGGATGGCCAGTGCGCCGGCAGTGCGCGACGGCCATTGCGCGGCCTCGGCCTCGCCGCCGTGGCGCGCCCAGAACAGCATGGCCAACGCGCGGGCGGTGGGCGGATGCACCAGCGGGCCAGCGGCAATGAGCAGCGGCAGCAGCGCGCGCAGGATCAATGCCGCGTCGTGGTCGTGGATGCCCTTCTCGTAGCCCTCGCGGTAGCGCGGGGCGGCGAAGTCGCGCACCGTGCGTTCCAGCGTCGCCGGGTCGGCGGCCTGCGCGGCCAGCTGATCGAGGGTTGGTCCGTCGTGGCCCGCGGTCGCGCTTTCGAGCAGCAGCCCGGCCAGGTACTCGGCGCGCGCGATCGACGGCGATTCGGAATCCAGCGCCACCTGCCAGTAGTCGCGCAGCGATTCCAGTTCGTCGTCGTGGATCGCCTCGTAGAAATCGGTGCCGGTCAGGTGCACGGCCAGGCCATCGCCGCGCGGCAGGATGGTCAGGT
>JAFAFY010000432.1 GCA_023423235.1 Pseudomonadota bacterium | reverse complement strand
CTACTCGCCCGCCCACGCGCAACTTGCTACGATTGCCGGTCTGTGCCGCATCAGGCCGGAATTGGTCCTGGAGAACCCTGAATGACCCGTCTGCTCGAACTGCTGATCTCTTGTGTCATCGTCGCCGTGCTGTTTGTGGTGGTCGCCGTCCTGCTTCCGTCCAGCCGGACGTTGACCGAAACGGTCGAGACCAACCGTCGGCAGACGATCGTGTTCGACACGATCAACAGCCTCCGCCGTTTCAAGGACTGGTCGTCCATCCCGCGCTACGATCCCGCCGTCGCGCTCAAGCTCTCCGGCCCCGATGCCGGCGTCGGCGCCCGCGTCGACTACGATTCGTCCATCAGCCGCGTCGGCAAGGGCAGCTGGGAGATCGTCGAGTCCGAGCCCGATACCCGCGTGGTCTACGCACTGGAGAACCCCCAGCGCGGCCACAACAAGAAGATGACCTTCGCGCTGCGTCCCACCGGCCGCAACAACCGCAACATCGAGATCCGCCAGACCTACAACGTCGACTACGGCTGGGACCTGCTGGGCCGTTTCGCCGGCCTGTACGTCAGCCGCAACGTCGGCGACGACATGAAGCTCTCGCTGGGCCAGATGTCGAACATGCTGGCGTCGGTGCCGAACGTCGACTACCGCGTCGAGGGCAGCACGCTCACCGACCTGGCCGTGGTCGAGCATCCGGCCGAGAACCTGCTGGTGGTTGCCGCCGGCGCGATCGAGCGCAACAACCAGGTCATCCAGGACTCGATGAAGTCGAACCTGGAGTGGATCAACCGCACGATGGCGGCGAACAACCTCGAGGCTGCGGGCCCGCTGCGCATCATCACCACCGAACTGGGCCGCGAGACCTACAACTTCGACGTCGCCCTGCCGGTCCGCAAGAAGGGCACCGGCCCGGCCGCTGCCGCCGCAGCCGATGATGCGGAGGAAGGTAGCGAAGGCGAGGCCGCACCGGCTCCGGCCCAGGCGCCGACCGCCGACGCACCCGAGCTCGACGGCCTGGAACTGCTGGGCCCGGTGAAGTACGTGCACACCCCGCGTGGCCGCGCCGCCAAGGCCAACTACAAGGGCTTCATGGCTGAGCTCGACAACGTCCGCAACGCCGTGCGCGCCTGGGCGCTGACCCAGGGCTACGTGGTCACCGATCGCCCCTACGAGGCCTATCGCAACGGCATCGATGCCGCGTTCACCGAGAACGGCGAGTTCGAGGTGTTCTGGACCCTGCGCGACGCGCCGTAACCGCGCCGCGTCCGCGTTCCATGCAATCCCGCCCACGCCGCGTCCCCCGGGACGCGGCGTGTGTCGTTTCGGGCCAGGCAACGCAGGTGCGTCGCCATCCACGAGGGCTGTCCCATGCATTCAAGCCGGCGTGAACCCGGCGCCAGTGGCCTGGTGGCCGCAGGCGCATTGCTGGCCGCTGCTGCGGTCGGCCTGTCCGCCTACGCTGCGCATGGCGTCGACGGCGATGCCCGCAGTGGCCTGCAGACGGCTGCGGTCTTCGCCTTCGGACACGGCGTGGCCCTGGCGGCGCTGGCCCGGGGGGCGCGGCGTACGCTCACGGCAGTGGCGTTGCTGTCGCTGCTGCTGGGCACGCTGCTGTTTTCCGGTGCGCTGGTCTCGCGCTACCTGCTGCAGGGGCCGTCGATGTTCGCGCCCTGGGGGGGAATGCTGACGATCCTGGGCTGGACGCTCTACGCCATCGATGCGCTCAGGCGCTGACCGCGCTCCAGGCGCCGCACCTGGCGCTGGCTGCTGGTTGCTGGCTGCGTGAGGCGACGCCGGCTTCCCCGGTTCTTCCGGCGTCGCGGGTGGACCGCTGTTCGTGCCGACGCGGACAGGCAGGTGGGTCGGCGACTGGCGTACTGCTGCGCAGCCGTAAACAGGCATCGCTCCCGCTGCCCTGGGCTATCGCCCAGCGCATCCCACGGTGACTGCGACCCGTGCGCGCATCCTGCCAGCGGCCGCCTTCAGCGATGGCGCCAATGCCAGGGCTCGTAGACGATGCCGTGCGGGTTGTCGCGGGGATAGCTCAGGGTGAAGCCGTGGCGTTGTGCATTGCACTGCAGCCAGGCGAATGCCGGCGTCGACTCGAACGAGGTCTCGGCGGCCGGTGCGCCGGGCGTGCCGATGTCGAGTGCGCACCCGCCGTGGTGCTCGCTGTAGCCGGGCGCGGCGTTGACCTGCAGGATGTCGCCGACCTGCAGCCCGCGCGCAAGCTTGCGAGTGAAGATGCCGAGCTGGTAGTCGTGGCTGCGGTAGCCGGAAATCGCCTCCAGCACCACGCCGTCGCCAGCGGCGGCAGCGCGCATCCGTCGCCACGCGCGCGCCGCAGTGGCCTGCAACCACAGCGGTCGGCGGTAGCGGTCCTCGCCGGCGAATGCCAGCCGGTCGGGTTCGGGCACCAGCGGCAGGCCGGTGCGTGCCGCGTAGGCGTCGCCGTCGATGCCCAGGGTCTGCAGCCGCTCCTGCAGGCGGTGCAGGGGCAAGGCGGTCGCGCCGGTTGCCTGCGCGAAAGCGTTCCCATCCAGGGCGTCGAGGGCGTCCAGCGCCGCATCCAGGCCGGCCTCGCGCTGCCAGCGCGGCAGCAGCGGCATGAGACCCTCCGGCAGCACCGCGGCGACGTAGCGGCCATCGCGCTTGCGGCGCAGCACCCGCTCGGCGCGGGCGAGGTGTCGGGCATCGCGATTGCTG
>JAFAFY010000431.1 GCA_023423235.1 Pseudomonadota bacterium | reverse complement strand
TCGGCCTCGCGCTGTTCGGCGATCAGCTGCTGCAGGCGGGTCTCCTCCTGCGACAGGCCCTCGCGCAGCGCCTGCAGGCGCGCATCGAGGGTGCGGAACTCCAGCGCCTTCCATTCGGCGTCGCGGATCTTCCGCTCGGCCTGGATGGCGGTGTACTGCTCGGCCTGGCGGGCCTGGCGCTTGAGGTGTTCGAGCTGCTTGCCCACTTCCTCGCGCAGGTCGCCCAGGCGGTCCAGGTTCTCGCGGGTGTGGCGGATGCGGGTCTCGGTTTCCTTGCGCCGCTCCTTGTACTTGGAGATGCCGGCCGCTTCCTCCAGGTAGACGCGCAGTTCCTCGGGCTTGGCATCGATGATCTGGCTGATCATGCCCTGCTCGATGATCGAGTAGCTGCGCGGGCCGAGGCCGGTACCGAGGAACAGGTCGGTGATGTCGCGGCGGCGGCACTTGGTGCCGTTGAGGTAGTAGCCGCTCTGGCCGTCGCGGCTGACGGTGCGCTTGACCGAGATCTCGTTGAACGCGGCGAACTCGCCGCTGATGGTGTGGTCGCTGTTGTCGAACACCAGCTCCACCATCGCCTGCGACACCGGCTTGCGCGCGGTGGAGCCGGCGAAGATCACGTCGGTCAGCGAGTCGCCGCGCAGGCGACTGGCCGAGGACTCGCCCATCACCCAGCGCACCGCGTCGATGATGTTGGACTTGCCGCAGCCGTTGGGACCGACGACGCCGGTCATGTTGGTGGGCAGGTGCAGCGTGGTCGGGTCGACGAACGACTTGAAACCGGCGAGCTTGATCGTGGACAGGCGCATGCGGCGTCGGGAGGCCTCGATGGCGTCCGCAGGCCGCGGATACCGTGGAAAGGGGAGCAGGAGCAGCGGATCCCCGGCGACCGGCGCACGCGGCCAAGTGATTGATTCCACTGGCGCTGCATGGCCTCCGGCTGGGGGCAAGCGGCCAGTATAACGAGCCAGGCAGGCCCTTGCCGGGCCGCGCCACAGGCCAAACCGCGGGTCCAGGCGCGGCGCCTGGCAGGCGCTTCCGGCCGGCCTGCTGGATGCAGGGCAAAGGCCTGCGCGGCCCTCAGTGCGGCAGGCGCGCGCCGCTGTCGGGGTCGAAGAAATGCACCCGCGCCACCGGGATGCGCAGCGGCAGGGTCTCGCCCGGCACCGGCACGCGTTCGGGCGGCAGGCGGGCCACCAGCGCCTGGTCGGCCAGGCGCAGGTTGACGAAGACCTCGCTGCCCACCGGCTCCACCACTTCCACCACCGGCGCGAGCGCGGCATCGCCGGCCTCGGCCAGTTGCAGGTGTTCGGGGCGGATGCCCAGATCCAGCGTGCGGTCGTTCCAGTCGTCCGGCAGCGCGGCTGCGCCGAGCGCCAGCGACACACCCTCGCCGCCGTCGAACCGCCAGCCCGCATCGCCGCGGTGCAGCGTGCCGCGCAGCACGTTCATCGCCGGGCTGCCGAGGAAGGTCGCGACGAACAGGTTGGCCGGCTGCTCGTAGAGCGCCATCGGGGTGTCGATCTGCTGGATTTGGCCGTCGCGGAACACCACGATGCGCTGGCCCAGGGTCATCGCCTCGATCTGGTCGTGGGTGACGTAGATCATGGTGGTCCCCAGCTTGCGGTGCAGCCGCGCGATCTCCACCCGCATGCCGCTGCGCAGCTTGGCGTCGAGGTTGGACAGCGGCTCGTCGAGCAGGAACACCTGCGGCTGGCGCACCAGCGCCCGGCCCAGGGCAACGCGCTGGCGCTGGCCGCCCGACAGCTGGCCGGGCTTGCGGTCGAGCACCTGCTCCAGTTCCAGCATCTGCGCCGCCTCGGCCACGCGCGCGGCCACCTCGGCCCGGGGCTGGCCACGCAGCTTCAACCCGAAGGCGAGGTTCTCGGCCACGCTCATGTGCGGGTACAGCGCGTAGCTCTGGAACACCATGGCGATGTCGCGGTCCTTCGGCGCGACGTCGTTGACCACGCGCGCGCCGATGCGCAGCGTGCCGGAGGAAATCTCCTCCAGCCCGGCGATCATCCGCAGCAGCGTCGACTTGCCGCAGCCAGAAGGGCCGACCAGTACCAGCAGTTCGCCATCGGCGACCTCGAAGCTGGCGCCGGCCACGCCGACATGGCCGTTGGGATACACCTTGCGTACCGCATCGAACCGCACGTTCGCCATCTTGCCTCCCGGGCTGTCGTGGCATCGTGGCACGCCGCCCCCAGGGCCGGCGCGACCACATCCGATTTCGGCTATTCTGGCATGTAACCGTTTTCATGCAGGCGGGTGGGAACACATTGGCCGATGCCATCCCGACACCATGCAGTGCGCGCCACCGGTCCCGCGCCGCGGATGCCCGCCCCGCGCGGCTGTGCACGTCCGCCAACGTGATCCATGCCTCGAACGCGGGATGCGGGGATCCGCTGCCGCGTCATCCAGCGGTCCACGCGCACGCGCCCACCCACCCACGCGGCATTCCAGGACAAATGCGCGCCGGCGACCGTGGCTGCAATCCCGTCGGCGCGTCCTTGCCGCGCCAGGTCGCGAACGCCCGACGCACCGCTGCAGCGCAGCAAATCCGATGTCATCGCCGCATCCGCCTTGGCACTTTCCCGCCATGCCTCCAGCGCGCCTTCCGGCGCCGCGGCGCGCTGCTATTCTCCGGCGTCGGCAGCCCGCTGCCGCTGTCCTCCACCTGAGCCAAGGAACCCCTGGCGTCCATGCACGACTCCCTGCTGTTGTTCGGCGCCACTGGCGACCTGGCGCAACGCTATCTGTTCCCCTCGCTGCACCACCTGCTGCGCGACCGGCTGCTGCCCGACAATTTCCGGGTGATCGCGATCGCGCGCAGCGAGCACGACGACGACTCGTTCCGCGCCTGGCTGCGCGAGCGCCTGGCCGGCGACGACTATGTCGCGCTCGAGGACCTGCTGCGCCGGATCCACTACGTGCCGGTGGACCTGGGCGATCCCGGGTCGATGGCCACGTCGCTGTCGCGCTACGCCGACCGTCCGGCGGTCAGCTACCTGTCCACGCCGCCCAACCTGTTCGCCTCCGCCTGTCGCGGGCTCAAGGCCGCCGGCCTGCTGGAGGCGCCCTCGCGCCTGGTGCTGGAGAAGCCGATCGGGCATGACCTGGCCAGCGCCAGCGAGATCGACGCCACCCTGAAATCCGCGCTGGACGAGTCGCGGATCTTCCGCATCGACCATTACCTGGGCAAGGCGCCGGTGCAGAACCTGCTGGCGCTGCGGCTGGGCAACACCCTGTTCGAGGCGGTGTGGGAGCGGCGCTGGATCGAGTCGGTCGACATCATCGTCGCCGAGACCGCGGGCGTGGACGGCCGCGAGGGCTACTACGCCGACTACGGCGCGCTGCGCGACATGGTCCAGAACCACATGCTGCAGCTGCTGGCGCTGATCGCCATGGAACCGCCGGCGGCGATGGACACCGACAGCATCCGCGACGAGAAGCGCAAGGTGCTGCGCGCGCTGCGGCCGATGTCTGCGGCGGATGTCGATGCCGACAGCGTGCGCGGGCGCTACCGCGACGGCGTGGTCGACGGCCACGCGGTCAAGGGTTTCGACCACCCGGGCAACGTGGAGACCTTCGTCGGCCTGCGCGCATGGATCGACAACTGGCGTTGGGCCGGCGTGCCGTTCCGGCTGGTCACCGGCAAGCGCATGCCCTCGCGCACCACCGAGGTGCTGGTGACGTTCAAGCCGGTCACCCACTGGCTGTTCGGCCCGGGGGAGCGCAAGCGCGCGCGCGCCAACACCCTGCGCATGCGCCTGCAGCCGGAGGAAACCATCGAACTGGGCCTGCTGGGCAGCCTGGCCGCATCGGAATGGAGCGCCAACGAACTGCAGCCGATGTCGCTGGACCTGGCGATGTTGCCACCCAAGCGCCGCATCGCCTACGAGCGCCTGATGATCGACGCGCTCAAGGGCGACCAGACGTTGTTCGTGCGCGACGACGAGGTCGAGGCCGCTTGGCGCTGGATCGACAGCGTCAGTGCCGCCTGGCGCGAGGCCGGCACGCCGGTCTACGACTACCCGGCCGGTTCCTGGGGCCCGGAAGAAGCCCTCCCGTTCCTGCCGCGCACCGTCACGCAGAACGGGCGCAGATCGTGAGCGCGCCAAGCCCACTTGCCCTGCTGGCCGACATCGGCGGCACCAACGCCCGTTTCGCCCTCGCCGACACCGCCAGCGGCACCCCGCTGATCGCCGACAGCGTGCGCGGTTTCGCCGTCGCCAGCTTTCCGTCGCTGGCCGACGCCGCGCTGCATTACCTGGAGGAAACCGGGCACGAAGGCACGGCACACCTGCATCACGGCGTCTTCGCGGTCGCCGGCCGGGTCGACGGCGACGAGGCCCGCATCACCAACCATCCCTGGGTGATCTCGCGCTCGCGCACCCGGCAGCGCCTCGGCATCGAGGACGTGGTGCTGGTCAACGACTTCGCCGCCCAGGCGATGGCCATCCCGCTGCTGCAGCCCGACGACATCGCCACGATCGGCGGCGCCGCCTGGCATGCCGGTGGCGATCCGAAGGCGCCGCGCACCTACGCCGTCATCGGCCCCGGCACCGGCCTGGGCGTCGGCGCGCTGGTGATGCGCGACGGCCACCACCATCCGCTGGAAACCGAAGGTGGCCATGTCAGCTTTCCGCCGGGCACGCCGGAGGAAACCGAGATCCTGCAGCGGCTGTCGGCGCAGTTCGGGCGCGTGTCCAACGAACGCCTGATCTGCGGCCCGGGCCTGGTCAACATCCACCGTGCGCTGAGCGAGATCGCCGGCGAGGACCCCGGCCCGCTGCAGCCGGCCGACATCACGGCGCGCGCGCGCGACGGCGACCCGCTGTGCGGGCGCACCATCGACGTGTTCTGCGCGGTGTTCGGCGCGATCGCAGGCGACCTGGTGCTGACACTGGGCGCCTGGGACGGGGTGTTCCTGACCGGCGGCCTGGTGCCGAAGATGCTCGACTCGATCCGCCATTCGGGTTTTCGCCAGCGCTTCGAGCACAAGGGCCGGTTCTCGCCCAACATGGCCCGGGTACCGACGGTCGCATTGCTGCATCCGCATCCCGGATTGCTGGGCGCGGCGGCGATCGCACGCGCCAGGGCGGCGGCGTGAGCCGCGCGATCCCGCCCGCTTTTGGCTTTGGCGCCGGAATCGGCGACGATGCCCGCATGCACCTGCATGTCTACGACTCCGCCACCCAGTGGACCTGGGGCGCGGCGATCGCCATTTCCTCCGCACTCAGCCGCGACCTGCAGCAGGTCGAGCGCGCGCGCCTGCTGCTGTCCGGCGGCAAGACGCCCGGGCCGGTCTATGAAGCGTTGTCGAAGGCGCCGCTGGCCTGGGACCGGGTCGACGTGGCGCTGGTGGACGAACGCTGGCTGCTGCCCGAAGACCCCGACAGCAATGCGCGCCTGCTGCGTGAGACGCTGATCCAGAACAAGGCCGCCAAGGCACGGCTGGAAACCCTGACCAGCGCCGGCCGGCCGTTCGACGAAGCGGTCGCCACCGCCAACCTGCATGCGCGCCAGCCCGCCGGCGTGGTGGTGCTGGGCATGGGCGACGACGGCCACACCGCGTCGCTGTTCCCGGGCATGGAAGGACTGGCGCGCGCCTTGCGCACGCCAGCGGCCTATGTCGGCGTGGATGCCACCGGCTGCCCTGGCGCCCAGCAATGGCACCGGCGCATCAGCCTCACGCCCGCAGGCCTGGCGCCTGCGCATACCCGCATCCTGCTGATCCGCGGCGAGCGCAAGCGCGCCCTGCTCGATCGCCTGCTCGATAGCGACGACGCCACCGAATATCCCGCGCGCATCGCCTTCACCACGCCGGGTGCAGCCTTGCACGTGCACTGGTGCCCCTGATGTCGATGTCGCCGGCTGCGACGCCTGCGGTTTCCGTGCCTCTGCCGCCGGTGCCGCCGCGCCCGATTCCGCTGCTGTCGCCGTGACACGGCCAGGCAGCGCCTCCGGTTTCATCGCAACAGCTTCCGTGATCGCCTCGATCCGTAGCGTCGCCACATTCCCACACTCTCATAGCCGCCGCCCATGAGCCTGCACCCGGTCGTCCACGCCGTTACCGAACGCATCCGCAAGCGCAGCGCGGGATCGCGCCGCGCCTATCTCGATGGCATCGCGCGCATGTGCGAGGCCGGGCCGCTGCGCAGCCGCCTGAGCTGCGCCAACCTCGCGCACGGCTTCGCCGCCTGCGGCCCGACCGACAAGGCGCGCCTGCGCGGCGCGGCCACGCCGAATCTGGGCATCATCACCGCCTACAACGACATGCTCTCGGCGCATCAGCCGTTCGAGCACTACCCCGAACTGGTGCGAGAGACCGCGCGCGCACTCGGCGCGACCGCGCAGGTCGCCGGCGGCGTGCCGGCGATGTGCGACGGCGTGACCCAGGGCCGCGCCGGCATGGAACTGTCGCTGTTCTCGCGCGACGTCATCGCCCAGTCCACCGCGATCGGCCTGTCGCACGACATGTTCGATGCCGCGCTGTACCTGGGCGTGTGCGACAAGATCGTGCCCGGCCTGCTGATCGGCGCGCTGGCCTACGGCCACCTGCCGGCAGTGTTCCTGCCCGCAGGGCCGATGACGCCGGGCATTCCCAACAAGCGCAAGGCCGAGGTGCGCGAGCGCTACGCCGCCGGCGAGGCCACCCGCGAGGAACTGCTGCAGGTCGAGTCCGACTCCTACCATGCGCCCGGCACCTGCACCTTCTACGGCACCGCCAACTCCAACCAGACCCTGCTCGAGGCCATGGGCGTGCAGTTGCCCGGCGCCTCGTTCATCAACCCCGGCACGCCGCTGCGCGACGCGCTGACCCGCGCGGCGACCGCGCGCGCGCTGCAGATCAGCGCGCTGGGCGAAGACTACCGGCCGATCGGCGAACTGATCGACGAGCGCGCCATCGTCAATGCGGTGGCGATGCTGATGGCGACCGGCGGATCGACCAACCACACCATCCACTGGATCGCGGTCGCGCGCGCGGCCGGCATCGTGCTGACCTGGGACGACATGGACGCGCTCTCGGGCGTGGTGCCGCTGCTGGCGCGGGTGTACCCCAACGGCGAGGCGGACGTGAACCGCTACCACGCCGCCGGCGGCAACGCCTACGTGTTCCGCGAACTGCTCGACGCCGGCCTGATGCACGGCGACATCGCCACCGTGGTGCCCGGCGGCATGCGCGCCTACTGCGACGACCCGCACCTCGACGGCGATAGCCTGTCCTATGCGCCCGGCATCGCGGCCAGCGCCGACGAGAGCGTGCTGCGCCCGGTGTCGGCCCCGTTCGAGGCCCAGGGCGGCCTGCGCCTGCTGCGCGGCAACCTCGGCCGTTCGCTGATCAAGCTGTCGGCGGTGAAGCCCGAGTTCCGCACCATCGAGGCCCCGGCCGTGGTCGTCGATACCCCGCAGGCACTCAACCGCCTGCACGCCGCGGGCGCCCTGCCCCCGGATTTCGTCGCCGTGGTGCGCTACCAGGGCCCCAAGGCCAACGGCATGCCGGAACTGCACTCGCTGGCGCCGCTGCTGGGCATGCTGCAGAACCAGGGCCGGCGCGTGGCACTGGTCACCGACGGCCGCCTGTCGGGCGCCTCGGGCAAGATTCCCGCGGCGATCCACGTCACCCCCGAAGCGGCGC
>JAFAFY010000425.1 GCA_023423235.1 Pseudomonadota bacterium | reverse complement strand
AGCGACTGGCTCGATGCCGCAGGCACGGGCGCGGAGTTCGTCGACACCATCGGCGCCGATGGCCCGGGCGAGCCGGGTGACCCGGTCGCCGGCTTCACCTTCGAGGTCGATCACGACAGCCTGACGGTGACCTTCATCGACACCTCCAGCGACGAGGACGGCGACATCGTCGGCCATGCCTGGACCTTCGGCGATGGCACCACCTCCACCGAAGCCAGCCCGGTCAAGACCTACGATGCCGCGGGCGTCTACCAGGTCACCCTGACCGTCACCGACAACGACGACCGCAGCAACAGCCGCAGCCAGACCATCGAGGTCGGCGACACCGGTCCCGACGCCACCGAGATCGTCAACCGCGTGCCGGTGACCGGTCTGTCGGGCGCCGCCGGCGACGCACTGCTGTATGCACTGACCGTGCCCGAAGGCGTCACCGGCCCGCTGGTGATCAGTTCCTCGGGCGGCAGCGGCAATGTCTCGCTGTACGTCAGCTTCGAGGCCGAACCGCAGGCCGACGCCTACGACTTCGCCTCGCGGCGCCCGGGCAACAACGAAACCGTGCGCATCAATGCCCCGCAGGCCGGCGTCTACTACATCAAGCTCACAGGCGAGGCCGCGTTCAGCGGTGTCACCCTGCAGGCGCGGCATGCCGAGGTCACCGGCCCCGGGCCGGGCGACGGCGACCTGCAGAACGGCGTACCGGTGACCGGCATCGCCGGCGCTGCCGGCAGCGAGCAGTTCTGGACCATCCAGGTGCCGGCCGGCACCAGCAGCCTGAGCGTGGCGATGAGCGGCGGCACCGGCGACGCGGACCTGTACGTGCGCCAGGCCGGGCAGCCGACGACCACGAGCTACGACTGCCGTCCCTACAACACGGGCAACAACGAGACCTGTACCTTCAGCAACCCGCAAGCCGGCACCTGGCACGTCATGATCCGCGCCTACAGCGCGTTCGATGGCGTCAGCCTGGTCGGCAACTGGTAACCAGGCCGTCTTCACCCCGGGGTATCCGGGGCGCAGGCATTCTCCATGCTGCCGCGTGCCGCCCGTCGGCGCGCGGCAGCTTCATTTCATCCGTGACGAGGGCTCCCGCATGAAGGCGATGCATCTGCGCCGAACCCTGGCCCTGGCCTGCCTGCTGGCGTTGCCGATGCTGGGCGCCTGCGCCGCCGGTGGCCCCCATCCACCCGAAGGAGGCGCCGACGTGGCCCGACTGCAGGCTCCCGGACCCTACCAGCGCTTCATCGTCAAATATCGCGCAGACAGCGCGCCCGGACGTGACCCGCAGGCGGTCCAGCCGCGGCTGGACAAGGCGGCCGACGGGTCCGGTCCCGCCGTGCGTCTGCAGTGGCTGCGGCGCATGGGCGTGCAGGCCGATGTGTTCCAGGCGGATGCGCCGCTGGACCGCGAACGCGCCCAGCAGCTGCTCGATACCCTGGCGGCCGATCCCGACGTGGAATATGTCGAAGTCGATGGCCGTGTCGGCATCGACCCGCGTCCGCCGCTGCGGCAGAGCCGCGACCTGCGCTGAGGCGCTGCGGCAAGCACGCGGGACCGGGTTCGCTGCGCAATGCGTGGGCGGCGCTGGTGTCAGGAGGCGTCGACCCCCTGCGAGGACCGGCGCCGGTCAGCCGGTCGATTCGAACCGGTTGGCGGCGACGTTCTTGCGCACCTGCAGCGGGTCCCAGATGCGGCCGTTCATCGCCACGTACACGCCCGGCGGCTTCGACTGCACTGCGCCGACCGCGGTGCCGATGTTGAACTCGGCATCCGAGCCGCGGAAGCGCGCCGGGCTGAGCGCGCCGGTCAGCACGATGGTCTTGTCCGGAATCGAGGCCAGCACCTTCGCGGTTTCGACCATCGAATCGGTGCCATGGGTCAGCAGCACGTGGCGCGCGGGCTGGGCGGCGATGGTGGCGCGGATCAGCTCGCGGTCGGCGTCGGTGATGTGCAGCGAATCCTTGCGGATGATCGGGATCACCCGGTAACGGAACGCGACGCCCATCTCGTCGAGCATGCGCCCGATCTGCGGGTCGCCGACCTGGAAGTCCGACTTGTCGTCGAAATAGATCTTGTCGATCGTGCCACCGGTGGTGACGATCAGCAGCTCATCCATTGCATCAGTCCTGCGGAGGGGTGTCGGCGGGATCGTCCGCCGCGGGCTGCGGCGTGGCGGTGCCGGGCAGGGCGAGATGATAGTCGCTGCCATAGAGCTCGCATATCGGCAGCCACTGCGCGTTGGGCGGGGCGATGATCTCGCCGGCGCCGTCGGGTGCGGCGCTGTGGAACCGGCAATCGGCCCTGTCCTCGTCCTCGTCATCGCCACCCATCCAGCCCACGCTGACGGCGAACGCCATGGCGTCGGCCACGCGCAACGGCGGGCCGGGCAGCAGCGGCCAAGCGTGGTACTCCCAGGCGCAGCAACTCGCGCGACCGGCTTCGACCAAATGGCCGTCGAGGATGCGGATGTCCGCCCAGGCGCCGCTGAAGAAATGCGACAGCCTGCCGCTGGCCGGATCGAGCCGGTACAGCGTGCCCTCGCAGTTCGGGCCGGCGCCGCACATGCCCGTGACCTGCACCTCCTGGATGCCGTCGTCGTCGAGATCGACGAAACCCACGTAACGGATTTCCGCCTCGCCTCCCGTGTCGACTGGGGTCATCGCGGGTCGATAGCGGTCACTGCCCGGCGGGGCATAGTCGATCAGGTAGCGGGTCGGCACCGTGTCTTCGCCGGCATCCGCGTCGGGCATTGGGTAGACCGGCGTGATCCGCAAACGCGAACCGTCTGAACTGCGCACTTCCGTGGAAGGGCATGCCGTATCCGCGGCCGGCGCCTCCGCTGCTGCGCGCGGCGACCACAGCGCCGCCAGCAACAATGCTGCAGCCACGAATGGGTACTTCATTGCTCGTCTGCCCGCGGGCAGCGACGCGCCGCCCGCCCGCGCATGTGCTGCGTTCGCGCCTGCCGGTTCATCGCCGCCGACCACCGAAGCGCGCGCGGATGCCGGGCAGGCTGGCGGAGAACACCACCGCCAGCGACAGCGCGATCCCGGCCCAGGGATACAGCCCAAGCTCGGGATGCGACCAGGCGTACATCACCCCGTGCGAGAACCAGAACAGCGCGGCAATGCCCGACCACAGCGGCGCGGCCGCCATGCCACGCAGCACCGCGGCCAGCAGTACCAGCGGCGGCAGCACGAACACCAGCAGGGCGGCAACGAAATGCGCATCGTCGCGGTGCCAGGCCAGGTACAGCAGCGCGATCGCTCCCAGCGACGCAGCCAGCACGTTCCGCGAGGACGGCAGGCTCATGCCAGCCGTGCCGCCAGCTGCGCCACGCGCCGGCCCAGCGCGCGCGCCAGCACGGCTTCCTCGTCGCTGGGCTGTGGGTCGTCCTGCTGGCCGGCGACATGGCTGGCGCCGTAGGGCGTGCCGCCAGTGCGTGTGGTGGTCAGCGCGGGCTCGGTGTAGGGAATGCCGGCGATCACGCAGCCGTGGTGCAGCAGCGGTACCAGCATCGTCAGCAGCGTGGCTTCCTGGCCGCCGTGCTGGGTCGCGGTGGAGGTGAACACGCCCGCCGGCTTGCCGACCAGGGTGCCGCTGGCCCATTCGCCGCCCAGGCCGTCGAGGAAGTGTTTCAGCGGCGCGGCCATGTTGCCAAAGCGCGTCGGGCTGCCGAGCAGCAGCCCGGCGCATTCGGCCAGGTCATGGCGGTCGACATAGGGCGCGCCATCGTCGGGCACCGGCGGCGCCGCCTGTTGGGTGACCGCGGCGACCGGCGGCACCGTGCGCAGGCGTGCGCTCATGCCGTCGACCTCGCCGACGCCGCGCGCGATCTGCCGCGCCAGGCGCGCGACCGAACCGTTGCGGCTGTAGTACAGGACGAGGATTTCGGGCATGGGCGATGGCCTGGATGGGGAAGCGGATCGGGCCATCGGCGTGAGGTGATGGCATGTCCTGTATCCCGCCTGCGCGGGAATGACGGGGCACAGTATCCGTGCATCGGCAGCGCCGCGCCATCGGCCGCATTGCCGCGGCCGCGCTTTGCTAACCTGCGCGCATGGAGCCGCTGG
This sequence comes from Pseudomonadota bacterium, assembly GCA_023423235.1. Classification (GTDB taxonomy): domain Bacteria; phylum Pseudomonadota; class Gammaproteobacteria; order Xanthomonadales; family Xanthomonadaceae; genus Luteimonas. The sequence goes on along the minus strand of JAFAFY010000425.1, from coordinate 3,654 downwards.
ACACCCTGACCCGCTGGAGCGAACGCACGCTCGACCGCGCGCGGGCGCTGACCTTCTCGCGGTTCCTGTGGCGGCGTTTCCTCGACGACCGCCTGTTCGAAGCCGCCGGCGCGCTGGCGTTCACCACCGTGTTCGCGCTGGTGCCGCTGTCGATGGTGGTGTTCGGCGTGCTGTCGGTGTTCCCGGCCTTCGGCAAGTGGCGCGACCAGCTCAGCGACTACATCTTCTCCAATTTCGTGCCCAGCTCGGCGCGCGCCGTCGAGCAGGTGCTGCTGCAGCTCTCGGCCAATACCGGGCAGCTGACGACGATCGGCGTGATCGCGCTGGTGGTCTCGGTGCTGGTGACGCTGCTGAGCGTGGAGGGCACCTTCAACCGCATCTGGCGGGTGAAATCGGCGCGTCCAACCTTCACCCGCTTCCTGGTCTACTGGACCGTGCTGACCCTGGGCGCGCTGATGGCGACCGCCAGCCTGGCGGTGTCGGCGCGGTTCTTCGCACTGCAGATCTTCAGCACCGAGGGCGGGCAATGGCTGCGCGGCATGATGCTGTGGGCCGCGCCGCTGCTGATCGAGCTGGTGGCGTTCGCCACCATCTACCGCGTGGTCCCGCACCGTACCGTGCAATGGCGGCACGCGCTGGCCGGCGCCGCGCTGGCGGTGCTGCTGTCGGAACTGGTGAAGTGGGCTATCGGCCTGTACCTGGGCAGTTTCAGCGCCTACGAGAAAATCTACGGCCAGATCGCATTCCTGCCGATCTTCCTGCTGTGGGTGTACCTGGGCTGGGTGTCGATCCTGCTGGGCGCCTCGTTCGCGGCGTCGATCTCGGCCTTCCGCTACCAGCCCGCCCACCTGCGCCTGCCGCGCGGCTACGAGCTCTACGGCCTGCTGCGCATGCTGGGCCGCTTCCGCGAGGCGCGGCTGGCCGGGCGCGGCCTGCACAGCGACGAGATCCAGCGGCTGGAACCGATGCTCACCGACGAGCTGGTGCAGCAGATGCTGGCGCAGCTGGAGGACATCGCGCTGGTGCGCCGCGCCGAGACCGGTGAGTGGCTCCTGGCGCGCGACCTCGACGGCCTGACCGTCGCCGAGCTCTATGAAACCTGCCACTTGCGCATTCCCATCGCCGAGGCCTGCCTGCCGTGCCGCGACGATGCCCTGGGCGTTGCCGCCTCGCGCGCGCTCGACGACCTGCGCATCCCGCTGCGCGACCTGCTCAAGCGCCCGGTCGGCAGCGTCTACGCCTCGATGGAGAGCCCATGAAACCGCATCGCCTGTTGTCCACCGGACTCACCGCCTGTGTCCTGGTCGCCGCCTTGTCCGCCTGCCGTCCGGCAGCCGATGACGACCAGTCCCCGGCGGCCACGCCCGCCGCCAGCGCCCCGGCGGATGCGCCGGGCGCCGCAGCGGCCGCTCCGACTGTCGGCTCTCCGGCAACACCCGCGCTGCGCGTGGACACGGTCGACGGCGGCGTGTTCGACCTCGCCGAGCACCGCGGCCAGTGGGTGGTCGTCAACTTCTGGGCCACCTGGTGCGCACCTTGCCTCAAGGAGATGCCCGAGCTCTCGGCGTTGGACGCCATGCGCGAGCACATCAGCGTGGTCGGCCTGGCGTACGAGGAAATCGACCTCGCCGACATGCGCAGGTTCCTCGACGCGCACCCGGTGGTGTATCCGGTTGCGATCATCGACACCTACGCACCGCCGGCCGATTTCGAGACGCCCAAGGGCCTGCCGATGACCTATCTGATCGCGCCCGATGGCAGCGTCGCGCGCAAGTTCCTCGGCCCGGTCACCGCCGAGGGCATCGAGGCGATGATCGCCGAGAGTGGCGGCCCGGCCGCCGCGGGCGCATGACCGCCATCGCCCGCTTCCTGGTCAGCGGGCGCGTGCAGGGCGTGTTCTTCCGTGCGTCCACGCGCGAGCAGGCGTTGCGCCTGGGGCTGGCGGGGCATGCCCGCAACCTGGCCGACGGCCGGGTCGAGGTGATCGCCGTGGGCGCGGCCGATGCGATCGAAACGCTGGCCGCATGGCTGGCCGAAGGGCCGACGGCGGCGCAGGTCGACACCGTGGTGCGTGACCTGCCGCAGGACGATTCGGGACTGGCGCCCGGTGACGGCTTCCACGTGCGCTGAGCGCAGGAGTCGCGGCGGTCGCGCGCGGCGCGGTGGTCAGTCGTCGCCGGCTTCCAGCTGCAGCGGCCGGATCGGCTTGACCACGCCGAAGCGGTCCTTCTCCGGCTTGCCCGGCAACGGTGGCAGGGACATGTCCTCGGGCGGGATGTGGGTGTCGGGCAGGTGGTCGAGCAGGTGCCGGATCAGCGTCAGCCGACCGTTGCGCTGGTCGTTGAAGTCCACCAGCGTCCACGGCGCGTGGCGGGTGTGGGTGGCCTTGAGCATCGCCTCGCGCGCCCGCGTGTAATCGTCGTAGCGGGTGCGCGCCTGCAGGTCGACGGGCGAGAGTTTCCAGCGCTTGAGCGGGTCGGCCAGGCGCTCGGCGAAACGCTGTTCCTGCTCGGCCTGGTCGCAGCACAGCCAGTACTTCAGCAGCACGATGCCGTCGTCGACCAGTTGCTTCTCGAACACCGGTGCGGCTTTCAGGAACGCATGCACCTGGGCCTCGCTGGCATAGCCCATCACCCGCTCCACGCCGGCGCGGTTGTACCAGCTGCGGTCGAACAGCGCGATCTCGCCGGCCGCGGGCAGGTGCGGCACGTAGCGCTGGAAATACCACTGGCCGCGCTCGCGCTCGCTGGGTACCGGCAGCGCCACCACCCGGCACTGGCGCGGGTTGAGGTATTCGGAGATCGCCTTGATCACGCCGCCCTTGCCGGCGGTATCGCGGCCCTCGACGATCACCAGCAGGCGCTGGCCGGTGTGCTGCAGCCAGCGCGCCATCGCCGTGAGTTCGACCTGCATCGGCGTCAGCGCCGCGTCGTAGTCCTTGCGCTTGAGGGGTTTCATCCGGAGTCCTGTTCTGGGGCGGTGACGGCGGTGCGCCGCGGGCGCGTCATTCCTTCAGTCGCGGGCGGATCGTCGCCAGGTTGCAGGGCCGGGTGCGGGCATCGAGCTGCTGGCGGATGATCTTCTCCCACGCGGTCGTGCAGGCCGAGGTCGAGCCGGGCAGGGCGAACACGAAGGTCGCGTTGGCCAGGCCGGCGAACGCGCGCGACTGCAGCGACGAGGTGCCGATCTCCTCGAACGAGACCGCCCGGAACAGTTCGCCGAAGCCGGGCATTTCCTTGTCCAACAGTGGCAGCAGCGCCTCGGGCGTGGAATCGCGGCCGGTGAAGCCGGTGCCGCCGGTGACGAGAACGCCGTCGACGTCGGGATCGGCGATCCACTTCGAGACTAGTGCACGCATCGCGTAGCGGTCGTCGGGCAGCAGGGCGCGCTCGACGATGCGATGGCCTTCGGCGGTCAGCGATTCGGCCAAGTACGCGCCGGAGCTGTCGGTCTCCAGTGTGCGGCTGTCGGACACGGTCAGCACGCAGACGGCAAGCGGAATGAAGTCGGATTGTGCGGTCATGGAAGGAGGGTAGCGCAGGGGTGCGTCGGTGGGTGTGCGGTTCTTGGTGGCTCCAGACGTGAAGCCGACTTCTGATGGGCATCGGCTTGCCGGCCGGAAGCCGCTTTTCCCTCGGTCAAGGCATCCTGCCT
>JAFAFY010000193.1 GCA_023423235.1 Pseudomonadota bacterium | reverse complement strand
CAGGGTCAGCAGCCACAGGCCGCCGCCGACGCCGAACTTCACCGGGTCGGGGATCGAGCCGGTCGACGACCAGAACGCCTCGACGAACGCCGCGAACACCAGCATCGCCAGGATGCCCAGGCACAGCTGGCCGCCGACCCGTCCGGCCGCGACCAGCGCATCGATCCGCCGCATCCGCCCCGGCGCAACCAGCGCCAGGCCCAGGCGCAGGCCCGCCGCGCCGGCAATCACGATCGCGGTGAGCTCGGGCGCGGAATGGCCGACGACGAAGCGCCAGAACGGGCCGCCGTGGCCGATCTCCTGCAGGTGCCCGGCGATCACGCCGAAGATCACGCCGTTGGACACCAGCACCACCGCCGTGCCGATGCCGGCCAGCAGCCCGCTGGCGAAGGTGCGGAAGCCGATGCTGACGTTGTTCCAGATGTAGTAGCCGAACATCTGCATGTCCGACTGGCTGTCGCGGTTGAAGGCGACATCGGCCGCAGCCGGGTCGTACATCGATTCGAATTCGGCCAGCTGCTGCGGCTGGAACACGCTGTGGACCGTGTCCGGCCACTGCAGCACCACCAGGTACAGCGTGACCATGGGCAGCGCGAACAGCGCCAGCGACGCCCACAGGCAGCCGCGCTGGGCGCGCACCAGCCGCGGGAAATCGGCCAGCAGGAACCGCAGCGCCCGGCGCCACGGCGGCGGCGGCGGGCGGTAGAGCACGTTGTGGCCGGCCTGCATCAGGGTCTGCAGGCGCGCGGTCACCTGCGGGCTGTAGCCACGCCGCCGCGCCAGCGCCAGCTGCTGGCAGATGCGCCGGTAGCGCGCCGGCATGTCGGCATCGGCGATGCCGCCCCAGCCGCGGCTGGCCGCGCGCGCGCGCCGCGGACTGCCGCCGCGCGCATCCAGCCAGGCCTCGAACGCATCCCATTCGGCCGCGTGCCGGGCGATGAAGGTCTCCTGCCTCATGCGCGCCGGCCCAGCAGCCAGTTGGCGATGCCCAGCAGCCGGGCCACGCCGCGTTCGCCGCGCGCATGGGTCACCGGCGCCACCAGGTCGGCCAGCTCCTGCTGGCGTTCCGGGGTCAGGGTGCGCGCGCGTTCGGCGAACGCGATCACCGCGCCCTGCTCGGGCGGCTGCAGCGGCATCGCCGGCGCGGTGGCGACCACTTCCAGCGCCTCCACCCGCACCCGCTCGCGCGGGGCGTGGATCACCAGGGTGCCGGCGACCATGTCGCCCAGCCGCCGGCTCCAGGGGTCGGCCAGGCTCGCCACCAGCCCGGCGCCATAGCCGAACGGCAGCATGTCGACCGTTCGCATGAAGTTGCGCACGACGCTGGCCATCCAGCCGATCGGGGCGCCGTCGGCCGCCACCACCCGCAGCGACATCGCGCGCTTGCCCGGGGTCTGTCCGCCGAAACGCGCCTCGCAGACGATCGGATAGCCCCAGACGACGACGAACAGCAGGATCAGGTTCAGGCCCGCACCGAAGCGCCCGACCAGCCCCAGCACCACGGCGCCGAGGGTCACGATCACCCCGCGCACCAGCAGGTCGATCAGCCACGCCACCGCGCGCGGCACCGGCCCGGCCGCAGGCAGCTGCAGCGCGACGCCCTCGGGCGTGTGCACCTCGCGGACGGTATCGAGCATCAGCCGCGCGCCCACGCCGGCCGGGCACACCGCGCCCCAGGCGACACGCAGGCCACGCCGACGCGTCGCGCCGGAAGCCCGCATCGTGTCCCGTGATCCCTGCTTCCGCCGTGCCGCATGTCCATTCTCGTCGTGCCCGTCGTGTTCCTTCCGGCCGGCCGGCGCCGGCAGCCTCCCGCCGTCACCCGGCCAGGTACTCGTCCTTGAGCCGCACGTAATGGCCGGCGCTGTAGTACAGCCCCTCGATCTGCGCATCGGTGAGCCTGCGCGCGAAACGCGCCGGATTGCCGACCCACAGCTCGCCCTCGCCGACCACCTTGCCCGGCGGCACCAGCGCGCCGGCAGCGATGAAGGCGTGCTTCTTCACCACCGCGCCGTCGAGCACGATCGCCCCCATACCGATCAGCACCGCATCCTCGACCGTGCAGGCATGCAGGATCGCCTTGTGGCCCACGGTCACGTCGCAGCCGACGATCGTGGCGAAACCGCCGAGCCGGGCATGCGGACCGTCATGACTGACATGGATCACGCTGCCGTCCTGGAGGCTGGTGCGCGCACCGATGCGCACGTGGTTGACGTCGCCGCGGATCACCGTCGCCGGCCACACCGACACGTCGTCGCCCAGCACGACGTCGCCGATCACGGTGGCCGCGCGGTCCACGTACACGCGCTCGCCCAGCTGCGGGGAGATGCCTCGATAGGGACGCAGGTTCATTGCCCAAGTATGCCTGCTGGCGCCTGCCGTTTGCCTGCAGTGCCGGCGCTACACTGCGGCGATGCACGCCGATACCACGCCGCTCGACGCATTGGCGCCCACCCTGGCGCGGCTGCGCGCGCAGTGGCACGCGGCGCGACCCGACGCCGCCCAGCGGCGCGACGACCTGGCCCGGCTGCGGGATGCGCTGCGCCGCCGGCTGGACGACATGGCCGCGGCGATCTCGGCCGATTTCGGCCATCGCCCGCATGCCGAGACCCTGCTGGCCGACGGCATGACCGTGCTCGGCGAGATCGACCGCCTGCGCCGTCACCTGCGCGGCTGGATGCGGCCGCGGCGGGTCGCGACCGGCTGGCGGCTGTGGCCGGCGCGCGCGCAGCTGCGGCACGTGCCCGTCGGCGTGGTCGGCGTCATCGCGCCATGGAACTACCCGGTCAACCTGGCGCTGATCCCGCTGGCGACCGCGATCGCCGCCGGCAACCACGTCTACCTCAAGCCCTCCGAGCACACCCCGCGCACCAGCGAATTCCTGCACGCGCTGCTGGCCGAGGTGTTCCCGCCCGGACGCGTCGCCGTGGCCCTGGGCGATGCCGATGTCGGCGCCGCGTTCGCCGCGCTGCCCTTCGACCACCTGGTGTTCACCGGTTCGACCGCGGTCGGCCGCAAGGTCATGGCCGCCGCCGCGCCCCACCTCACGCCGCTGACGCTGGAGCTGGGCGGCAAGTCGCCGGCGATTCTCTGCCCCGGCTATCCGCTGGAGAAGGCGGCCGCGCGCCTGGTCACCGGCAAGCTGTTCAACGCCGGCCAGACCTGCATCGCGCCGGACTACGTGCTGGTCGATGCCGCGCGCCGCGACGCGCTGGTCGAGGCGCTGCGCGACGAGGTGCGGGCGCGTTATCGTGACAATGCCGCCACCGACCTCGCCCGCATCATCAACCCCGCGCAGCACGCGCGGCTGCAGGGCCTGCTCGACGATGCCCGCAGCCGCGGCCTGACCGTGCTGCCGCTGCTGGA
>JAFAFY010000015.1 GCA_023423235.1 Pseudomonadota bacterium | reverse complement strand
GCACCTGTCGGGTGGCGAGGATCAACCTGGCGACCGGGCACGTGAACGCGGGGCGATCCCTCGCATGACCCGTCCACCATGTCTCCGAACAGGTGTCCACCTTGTCTCCGGTCTGTACAGCGGGGGAGGGGGTAAAACCTTGTTGCTGAAGGTTCGTGCTAATCAGGTGGCCCGAAGGGTTCCCGCCACGGATGGCGGGCACAAAAAAACCCCGCATTTCTGCGGGGTTTTCGATGTAACTGGCGGAGCGGACGGGACTCGAACCCGCGACCTCCGGCGTGACAAGCCAGCATTCTAACCAGCTGAACTACCGCTCCGCGCCTTGAAACCTGAGGCTTGCAGCCTGGTGGGTGCTGAGGGTTTCGAACCCCCGACCCTCTCCGTGTAAAGGAGACGCTCTACCGCTGAGCTAAGCACCCATGCGGGACAAGCAAGCCGGTTACTTTACGGCATCCTTGAGCGCCTTGCCAGCCTTGAATGCCGGGACGGTCGAGGCGGGGATCTGGATCTGTTCCTTGGTCTGCGGGTTCAGGCCGGTGCGCGCGGCGCGCGGGCGCGCGACGAACGAGCCGAAGCCGACGAAGTTCACGGCTTCGCCGTTCTTCAGGCAGTCGGTGATGCTGTCGAGCACGGCGTCGACGGCGCGACCGGCATCGGCCTTGGACAGACCGGCCTTGTCGGCGACCAGGCAGATGATGTCGTTCTTGGAGTTGGCCATGTTTGATTCCTCTTCTTGTATGACGAGTGCGTGTCTGGTTCGTCCCTGTTTCGACAGGTCAGCCTGTCTGCGCCACGGACGGGCGAATCCGGTCAGGCGCGCATGGTACGCGATCCCATTGGCGAATTCGACTCGCATCACTGCGTTTGCTGAACCGCAGTCACGTACGGCAGCGGGGCGACGACGACGTCCCGCCCCGCGATCGCCGCCGGCAACGGCGCGCGGCGCGGACTGCGGCCACCGGCGCTTGCAGGTAAACTGGGCGGCTCGCCCTGCCAGTTGACCGGACCCATGCTGCAAGCCCTACGTGAAAAGACCAGCGGTTGGATCGCCATCGCCATCGTGGCGGTACTCGCGGTGCCGTTCGCATTCTTCGGCATGGAGCAGTACCTGTTCCAGAACAATGCCGACTACGCGGCCAAGGTCGAGGCGCCGCCCACCTGGTGGAAGTCCGCGCCGGACTGGTGGCTGGTGCGCAAGGTGGCATGGACGTCGACCGAGGTCAGCAACGAGGAGTTCCGCCAGACCTTCGATGCGGTGCGCGAGCAGCGCCGCCAGGCCGAAGGCGAGGAATTCGATGCGCGCCAGTTCGAAACCCTGGAGAGCAAGCGTGAGGTGCTCGAGCAGTTGATCGACCGCGCGGTGCTGGCGCTGGCGGCCAAGCGCGCGAACATCGTCGTCGGCGATGCCCAGGTGCAGGAGATCATCACTTCGATCCCGGCGTTCCAGGTCGACGGCAAGTTCGACCCCCAGCGCTACCAGATCACCCTGCAGTCGGCGCAGCCGCCACGCACCCCGCGCGAGTTCGACCAGAGCATCCGCGACGACCTGCAGCGCACGCTGTTGCCGCAGCGCATCGCCGAGTCGGCGTTCATCACCGCAGGCGAGGCCGACCGCCTGATGCGCCTGCTGGGCGAGCGCCGCGACGTGTCGTTCGTCATCGTGCCGCCGCCTGCGGTCGATGATACGGCGCCGGTCGGCGAGGCCGAGCGCAAGGCCTGGTACGAGGCCCACGCCAACCGGTACCGCGAGCCGGAGAAGGTCGCGCTGGAATACATCGAGATCGACGGCAGCACGCTGGCGACCACGGGCGAGGTGGACGAGACCGAGCTGCGCGAGCATTTCGAGCAGGTCAAGTCGCGCTTCACCGGCAGCGAGCGCCGCCTGGCCTCGCATATCCTCATCGAGGTGCCGGCCGATGCCGACGCCGCCACCCAGGCGGCGGCGCAGAAGAAAGCGGCCGATATCGCCGAACGCGCGCGCGCGGCCGATGCCGATTTCGCCGCGCTTGCGCAGGCCGAGTCGGACGATCCGGGTTCGAGCGCCAACGGCGGCGACCTGGGCTGGATGGAGAAGGGCATGATGGCCGGTCCGTTCGAGGACGCGCTGTTCGCCCTGCAGCCCGGCCAGACCAGCGCGCCGGTCCGCACCGATTTCGGCTGGCACGTGCTGCAGCTGCGCGAGGTGGATGCTGGCAAGGCGGTCGAGTTCGAGGACGTGCGCGATACCCTGGCACGCGAGATGCAGGAGAACGAGGGCACCCGGCGATACAACGAGCTGGTGGGCAGCATCGTCGACGAGATCAACAAGCAGCCCATGTCGCTGGAGCCGGCCGCCAAGCTGGCCGGGCGCCCGGTGCAGACGATCGCGCCGTTCGCGCGTGGTGCCGGCAGCGGTATTGCCGCCAACAATGCCGTGGTCCAGGCGGCGTTCTCCGAGGCGCTGACCCAGGACGGCACGGTCAGCGACGCCATCGAGGTCGGCCCCAACCGCACCGTGTTCATTCGCGTGACCAGCCAGACCCCGGAACGCGCGTTGCCGGTCGAACAGGTGGCCGCGCGCATCGACGCCGAGGTGCGCGCCGACCGTACCCGCAAGCAGGCCGAAGCCGCTGCCACGGAGATGGTTGCCGCGCTGCGCGATGGCCAGGCCCTGGATGTACTGGCCGGATCGCGTTCGCTCGAGATCCAGCGCGTTCCGGGCATTCCGCGCGGCGCGCCGGTGCCCGACCCTGCGGCTTCCGAGGCGTACTTCCGTGCGCTGGCGCCGGCCGAGGGCGCATCGACGCCAGGCCAGGTGCTGCTGGCGGACGGCAGCGCCGTGGTGTTCACCGTCGACAAGGTGACGCCGGGCGATCCGGCCGAGGCCGGCGAGCAGGAGCGGGCGATGCTGCGCCAGCAGCTCGGTGCACTGCTTGGCAACGAGGACGCCGAGGTGCTGCAGCGCGCGCTGCGCAGTCAGATGAAGATCACCGTGGTCGAAGCCAAGCTCTGATGCGGTCGCGCGGTGGGGCTCCCCCGCGCTTCCGGACAACCCGTTGGATGCGACATGCGAAAGCCCGGCAATGCCGGGCTTTTGCCGTTTTCGGGCGCGGCCGCCTCGAGGCGGATGGACTGGCGATGGCCGGACGCGCGGCGCGCGCCTGCGGCCGCCAGCACGCGGTGTCAGGGCGCGACCGGCGCCTCGTCGACCAGCAACTGCATGCCGGGCCGCAGCACGCTGCGCAGCTCCAGGTTGTTGCGGCGCAGGAGCTGCTGGGTGCTGATGCCATAGCGGCGGGCGATAGCCGAGGCCGAATCGCCGCTGACCACCGTGTGCACGCGCGCTGCAGCGCTGCCGATCGCCTGGATCAGTCCGGTCGCGCCGGCAGCGGCCGCAGTGGCGGCTCCGGTCTCCGGTTCGGGCGGCGCCTCGGCCAGAAACACAGGCGCCTCGGCCGCTGCGGCAGGCACCAGGACCTGCAACGGCTGGCCGATACGCGCGATGCGGCCATCGGCATGCGCGGGATTGAGCCGGCGCAGCAGCGCGGCGTCGGTCTCATGGCGCGAGGCCAGGGTGTCGAGGTCGCCGATGCCGCCGGGCACGGTGATCGGCTGCAACACCGGCACCGGGCGGTCGAGTGCGGCCATCCAGCTCTCGCGCGATTCCGCCTCCAGGATCAGGCATGACAATGCATGCAGCTTGCGCACGTAGGCATGCGTGGTGGCCGGCATCGCGAGGGCGTGCGGGGTGGCATTGGCTGCCTGCTGTCCCGCGCGCTTGAGCGCACCGAACACCCGGTACTCGCCGGCGTTGTAGCCCATCACCGCCAGCTGCCAGTCGCCGGCGAACATGCCGTGCAAGGTCTTGAGGTAGCGCACCGCGGCGCGGGTCGACTCGACCGGCGACAGGCGGCCGTCATAGCCGGGGCGGATCGGAATCTCGTGGTTGCGCGCGGTCACGGCGATGAACTGCCACAGGCCGGCGGGGCCGGAGGCGCTGCGGGCGCCGGGACGGTAGCCGCTCTCGACGAAGGGGATCAGCGCGTACTCGGTCGGCAGGTGCGCCTCGCGCAGCGCGTCGACGACGTAGCCGAACAGCGGCAGGATGTCGTCGTTGGCGGCCATCTGCCGCGGCACATGGGCGAAATGCGCGCGCCAGCGCTCGCTGGCGTTGGCATTGCATTCGCGGTCGGCCAGGCCGTCGCGGAAACTGTTGTAGATCTCGCGGCCGTTGCGCACCGGGCTGGCCGCGGGTGGTGACGTGGGCACGGCGGCCAGCGTGAGGGCCGCGGCGGCGGTCGGGTTCTGGCGTTCCGGGCTGCCCGCCTGGGCCGTCGCCGGCAGGGCCAGGGCCAGCAGCACGGCGCCTGCGAGCCGGCGCATGCGCGCGCCGGTCATGCGCGGAAACCGTCCTTCCAGTGCCGCAGCGCGGCAAACCGGGCCACCCGGTCGAGGCTGTCGTCGCCAGCCTGGCGCGCGATCGAGGCGCGCACGCCGGGCGCATCGAGGCGCAGGAAGGGATTGCAGGCCAGTTCGTCCTGCAGGGTGACGGGAAGCGTGGGCCGGCCGGCGTCGCGCATCGCGGTGATCTCCTGTTGGCGGCGCTGCAGGGCCGCGTTGTCCGGCTCCACCACCCGTGCGAACACGGCGTTGGACCGGGTGTATTCATGCCCGCAGCAGACCTGCGTGGCGGGCGGCAGCGCGGCCAGCCGATCGAGCGAGGCCAGCATCTGCGCCGGGGTACCTTCGAACATCCGTCCACAGCCGAGGCTGAACAGCGTGTCGCCGCTGAACAGCAGACCGTGGCCATGATAGGCCACGTGGCTGCGGGTGTGGCCGGGGACGGCGATCACCTCGAACCGCCACGGGCCGATCTGGACCCGGTCGCCACCGCCGACGTGCCGGGTCGCCAGCGGGATGCGCGGATCGTCCGGGGCGTACACCGGCAGCCCGGGCCAGCGCGCCAGCAGCCCGGGCACGCCGCCGATGTGGTCGGCATGGTGGTGGGTGAGCAGGATCGCCTGTGGGCGCAGGCCGGCCTCCGCTGCGGCCAGCACCGGGGCGTCGTCGCCGGGGTCGACGACCAGGCTGCCGCCGTCCTCGGCAGTCAACGTCCAGATGTAGTTGTCCTCGAAGGCCGGGATCGGCTGCAGTCGCATCGGCGGTGATCGGTGGCGGCTGTCGGAGCCTTTACAATGCCGACCATGCCCGCGACCTCACCGACCGGTCAACCCGACCGCCCCAGCGACTGGTTCGCCACCGCTGCCGGCCACGCCATCCTGGCCAGCGAACAGGGCGTGGTGTCGGAGGCGCTCGCCGGTCATCCGGGGCTGCCGTGGCTGTGGCTGGCGCCGGCCACAGCGGTTGCCGAGCCGGACGGGCGGGGTCTGCGCCTGACCCGCGCCGGCCAGCGGCTCGACGGGCCGGTGCGCTGCGGTTGCCCGCTGCCACTGCCCAGCGAGGCCTTCGGCAGCGTGGTGCTGCAGCATGTCGTCGGCGCCGCGAGTGGCGACCACGCGCTGCTCGACGAGGCCGTGCGGGTGCTGGCACCGGGCGGGTACCTGTGGCTGCTGGCGCTCAATCCACTGACGCCCTACCGCTGGCGCTGGCGTGGGCAGGGCCTGGCGGCGGCGGAGCCGCTGGCCTGGCGCCGGCGCATGCGCAGCGCCGGCCTGGCGCCCGATGCGGTCTCGCGCGGGGTTGGCCCGAGCTGGCGCGAGACGCCGTCGGCAATTACCCAGGACGGCCCGGGGCTGCGCGCCGCCTACGTCCTGCGCGGGCAGAAGCGCACCCTGCCGCTGACCCCGGTGCGCCAGCGCAGCGCCCTGCGCCTGCCCGGCGCCGTGCCGGCCGCATGAGCGGCAGGTGCGGGCCATCCACAGTGCGGCAACGAGGGAAGGAATGAAGGAAATCGAGGTCTATACCGATGTCGCCTGCCTCGGCAATCCCGGCCCTGGCGGCTGGGGCGCGCTGCTGCGCTATCGCGCGACCGAACGCGAGCTCAGCGGCGGCGAGCCGCTGACCACCAACAACCGGATGGAGCTGATGGGCGCGATCGCAGCGCTGGAGGCGCTGACCGAACCCTGCCAGGTCGTGTTGCACACCGATTCGCAGTACGTCCGCCAGGGCATCACCGAATGGCTGCGCAACTGGGTGCGGCGCGGCTGGAAGACCAGTGGCGGCGGCGCGGTCAAGAACCAGGACCTGTGGCAGCGGCTGCAGAAGGCCTGCGAACGCCACCAGATCGACTGGCGCTGGGTGAAGGGCCATTCCGGCCATCCCGAGAACGAACGCGTCGACGCCCTGGCCAGCGCCGCCGCGCGCGCGCAGCGCACCGCTGCCGCCTGATCGCCCCCGACCCACCACGCTGCCCAAGGAACCCACCCCGCCGATGCGCCAGATCATCCTCGACACCGAAACCACCGGTCTGGAATGGAAGAAGGGCAACCGGGTGGTGGAAATCGGTTGTGTGGAACTGGTCGAGCGCCGGCCCACCGGCCGCACCTGGCACCAGTACATCCGTCCCGACTGCGATTTCGAGCAGGGGGCGGCCGAGGTCACCGGCCTGAGCCTGGAATTCCTGGCCGACAAGCCGCCGTTCGAGGACATCGCCGACGCGTTCCTGGATTTCATCGACGGCGCCGAGCTGGTGATCCACAACGCCGCGTTCGACATCGGCTTCCTTGATGCGGAGCTGGCGCGGCTCGGGCCGGACTACCGCGACATCCGCAGTCGCGTGGCGGTCGAGGATTCGCTGCTGCTCGCACGCCAGCGCTTCCCGGGCCAGCGCAATTCGCTCGATGCGCTGTGCAAGCGGCTCGGGGTCGACAACGCGCACCGCCAGTTGCACGGCGCGTTGCTCGATGCCCAACTGCTGGCCGAGGTCTACCTGGCGCTGACTGCCGGCCAGCATGAGATCGGCTTCGCCGCGCCCGAACAGTCCGAGCGGCGCACCGCGCCGGTCGTCTCCCTGCAGCCCAGCGGCACGCGCCCGCGCCTGCGGGTGCCCGAAGAGGACCTGGCGATGCATGTCGCCCGCGTCGAAGCGATCCGCGGCCGCGCAGGGCAGTGCCTGTGGGAGACGCAGTCAGAGAGCGAGGCCAAGACCGCGTAGCGGCCGCTTGCGGTATGCCCGGCCCAACAACAACTGCGCGACTGGCCGGGCACGACGCGTCGTCATTCCCCCCGCTTTCCGCAGCGGTCGCCTGATCGGGCGGGAGCCCTTGCCTTCACTTGCCGGCGAGCCTCTCGAGCAACCGGCGTACGTCCGTTCACGATCCCCCGCCTCCGCGGCAAGGACGACGTGTCAGACCCGGAC
>JAFAFY010000095.1 GCA_023423235.1 Pseudomonadota bacterium | reverse complement strand
CACCTCGGAGGCGAAATCCGCCAGGCGCGAACGCTCGCCGCGGCGCAGGGTGATGTGCGCGCTGTGGGCCCAGTTCTTGAAGCGGTCCACCGCGTAGGTCAGGCCCGAGGTGGTCTCGGTGAGGTAGGGCGTGTCGATCTGCTCGACATTGCCCAGGCAGACGATCTTGGTGCCCGGACCGGCGCGCGTGACCAGGGTCTTCATCTGCTTGGGGGTGAGGTTCTGCGCCTCGTCCAGGATCAGGTAGCGGCTGAGGAAGGTGCGCCCGCGCATGAAGTTCATCGAGCGGATCTTGATGCGCGAGGCCAACAGGTCGTTGGTCGCCGCGCGGCCCCAGCTGCCGCCTTCCTGGTTGTGGGTCAGCACTTCCAGGTTGTCGGTCAGCGCGCCCATCCACGGCGTCATCTTCTCCTCCTCGGTGCCGGGCAGGAAACCGATGTCCTCGCCCACGCTGACGGTCGCGCGGGTCATGATGATCTCGCGGTAGCGCTGCTGGTCCATCGTCTGCGCCAGGCCCGCGGCCAGCGCCAGCAGGGTCTTGCCGGTGCCGGCGGTACCGAGCAGGGTGACGAAGTCGATGTCCGGGTCCATCAGCGCATTGAGCGCGAAGTTCTGCTCGCGGTTGCGCGCGTTGATGCCCCAGACCGCGTGCTGGCTGTTGCGGAAGTCGTCGACGATCTGCAGCGTCGCGCGGCCGTTCTCGATCGCGACCACGCGGAACTCCGATTCCTGGTCGCCCGGCAGGTACAGGAACTGGTTGGGGTACCAGTCCTGGGCCTCGCCCAGCGCGACCTCGTAGAACGTGCGGCCCTTGTCGGTCCAGGACTTGAGGTCCTTGCCGTGGCGCGACCAGAAATCCTCCGGCAGCGCGCTGGCGCCGGTGAACAACAGGCTGAAATCGTCCAGCGCGCGGTCGTTCTCGTAGTCCTCGTTGGCGATGCCGGCGATCGCGGCCTTGATCCGCAGGTTGATGTCCTTGGAGACGAACACCACCGGCAGCTCGGGTTCCTCGCGCTGCAGGGCGAGGATCGCGCCGAGGATGCGGTTGTCGGGCGCGACCACGCCGAAGGACGTGGTGTCCTCCCTGGGCGTGGTGGTCTGGAAACGCAGCTTGCCGATGCACTGCGCGCCGCGCAGCTGCAGGCCGTTGGGGCGCTGCAGCGGCAGGCCGGTGGCGATCGCATCGGCGCCGGCAGCCTCCAGCAGTTCGTTGATGAACCGGCTGACCTGGCGCGCGTTGCGACTGGATTCGGTGGTGCCTTTCTTGCCGTTGTCGAGTTCTTCGATCACCTGCATCGGCAGGTAGACGTCGTGCTCCTCGAACTTGAACAGCGCGGTCGGGTCGTGCATCAGCACGTTGGTGTCGAGGACGTAGATGCGTTTGCCTTTGGTCATCATGAGGATGTCGACAATCCCTGGTGGGTGAAGGGCGGGAATACCGGGAACACCTGGAGCTGGAACGTCTGCAACATCGGAAACACTCCGATCACCGCACCAGGTTCGCGTGGCACGGCATCCGGACTGTCGCGGGCGACGGCGCATGCCCGGCGCGCGGGCATGCGCATGGCCGGCATCGATGCGCAGGGCGATGCATGCGCGCACGGCCGCGCCGCCATGGCCCGGCAACCGGGACGGCGAGGGCGACTGACGGCACGGGCGATCACCTGGAGCGGGCCGCCTGCAACGCATCGAGCACGGCCTGGGCGTGGCCGGCGACCTTGACCTTGCGCCATTCGGCGGCGATGTGGCCGGAAGGGTCGATCAGGAAGGTGCTGCGCTCGATGCCCAGCACCTTGCGGCCGTACATGTTCTTCTCGCGGATCACGTCGAACGCGCGGCACAGGGCCTCGTCGGCGTCGCTGACCAGCGGGAAGGCGAATCCCTGCTTGGCGCAGAAGTTGTTGTGCGATTTCACCGTGTCGCGCGAGACGCCCAGGATGTCGGCATCCAGCGCCTGGAAGCGCGGCAGCAGCGCATTGAATTCCAGGCCCTCGGTGGTGCAGCCGGGGGTGGAATCCTTGGGGTAGAAGTACAGCACCAGCCAGCGGCCGGCGTGCGCGGCGAGGGTGGTGGTGGCGCCGCCGGACAGGGCCAGCGGCAGTTCCAGCGTTGACTTGGCGAGCCTGGTTGCGCTCATCGACAGTGCAGGCATCCTGCGCCGGAGTGGTTGCGCATCACAATGCGCAAAGCCTGGAAGATCCGCAAGGTCCTGCGTGCCTGCATCGTCAGAACTTCATCGGGTCCATGATCGCGTCGAGGTTCAGGTGGTCGCAGAACTCGAGGAAATCGTCGCGCAGCGCGGCGATGTGCATGTTCGACGGGATGCCGATGGTGACCTGGGCCGAGAACATGTCCGCGCCGGTCTGCATCGCACGGTAGCGCGAGGAATGCAGGCTCTCGATGGTGATGCCCTGGCGGTCGAAGAAATCGGCCAGCTGGAACAGGATACCGGGCTTGTCGGCGGCCACCACTTCCACCACGTAGGGCAGCAGGTTGGACTGCAACGGCTTGGGACCGGTGCGGTACCACACCAGCTTCAGGCCTTCCTCGCGCTCCAGGCGCGCCATCATCGCCTCGAGCTTGGCGACCGCGTCCCACGAGCCGTTGGCCAGCGCCGTCACCGACACGTCGCGCCCGACCGTGGACAGGCGCGTGTCGACCAGGTTGCAACCGCTGTCGGCGATGCGCCGCGACACCGACAGCAGCGGCGAGGCCGGGTGCGTGGTGTAGGCGTTGATCAGCAGGTAGTTTTCGTTCGGCGAGGGCCGGGAAGCGGTATCGGGTTCGGAATCGGTCAAGGCTGCGTCCGCGGCGGGAGTCGGTAACACTCGGTAACACAGCGTCGCGCGACGCTGGCTGGGTGAACGGCACCCCGGTCTCGGACCGGAAGCCGCGGTCAGCATACTTGCCCGCGCTTTGCGGCCGCAAGTAACATCGGCGCGCATTTGCCGCGTCAACCGCCCGCGCGGATACGTTCGCCAAAGGCGACCGCCGCACCACGCCAACCGCCCAACGGAACCCGCCCTTGCGACTCTCCGGCAGCATCACTGCCCTGGCCACGCCCTTCACCGCCAGCGGCGCGCTGGATGCGGCGGCGTGGGAGCGGCTGGTCGAGACGCAGCTGGCGGCCGGGACGCAGGGCCTGGTGGTCGCCGGCTCCACCGGCGAGGCGGCGACCCTGACGGATGATGAATACGACTGGCTGGTCACTGCCGCGCTGCGCGTGGTGGCCGGTCGGGTGCCGGTGCTGGCGGGCACCGGCCTGTCGGGTACGGCGGGGACCATCGCGCAGACGCGCCGCGCCGCCGCGCTGGGCATCGATGCCGCGCTGGTGGTGACCCCGCCCTATGTCCGCCCCACCCAGGCCGGGCTGGTCGCGCACTATCGCGCGGTTGCCGACGAGGGCGGCGTACCGGTGGTGCTCTACAACGTGCCCGCACGCACCGGCTGCGACCTGCTGCCCGACACCGCCGCGGCGCTGGCCGTGCATCCGGGCATCGTCGGCATCAAGGAAGCCGACAGCAGCGAGGCGCGCATGCAGGCACTGCTGCCATTGCGCGGCGACGGCTTCGCCGTGCTCAGCGGCGACGACGCCACTGCGGCGCGTGCATTGCTGGCAGGCGCCGATGGCGTGATCTCGGTGGTGTCGAACATCGTGCCCGGCGCGTTCCGCCAACTGGTCGACCATGCGCGCGCCGGCGCGCGCGACCAGACCCGCGACTGGGACGCACGCCTGCGCGCGCTGTATGCGTTCGCCGGCGTCGAGCCCAACCCGATTCCGGTCAAGGCGGTGCTCGCGCGCCAGGGCTTCGGCCATGGCCTGCGGCTGCCATTGACTTCCCTGGCCGACGTGCACAGCGCGCTGGCCCTCGACGCGACGCGGCTGGCTGCGGACCTGGAACGGTCCTGCAGCGACCTGCGCGCGGCCTGATTCCTGCTGGAGATCACCACTGATGCGTTCATCGAGTTCCCCCCTGCGTTATGCCGCCATCGCCTGCCTGGCCGTCGCCGTCGTGGGCGCCAGCGGCTGCCGCTGGTTCAAGAAAGACAACGCACTGTATGCGCAGAGTCCGGAAAGCCGACCGCTGGAAGTGCCGCCGGACCTCGACCGCCCGAGCACGGCCGGTGCGATGGAACTGCCGCCCGCGCCCGGTTCGGTGACGCGTTCGGCGACCGGCCCGGCGGTGGCCGGCACCGCGAACGGTTTTGCGGCGCAGGGCGAGCGCGACGCGGTGTTCGCGCGCGTGGGCCAGGTGCTGGACGCCACCGACGGCGTGACCGTGACGAGCCGCGCGCAGATCGTCGGCACCTATGACGTGCAGTACGGCGGCAGCCAGTTCCTGGTGCGCGTGGCCGCGGCCCAGGATGGCGGCACGTTCGTCTCCGCGGTCGATCCGCGCGGCCAGGCCGCGACCGGCGAGGCGCCGACGCGCCTGCTGGCGCTGCTGCAGGCCGGTCTGGCCAACTGACCGCGGGCGCACGACCGCCGGACAGGAAAACGGGCGCCGATGGCGCCCGTTTTCGTTGCAGTCGATGGCTCGGCCGGATCGGTGCCCGGGGCGCGTCAGCG
>JAFAFY010000064.1 GCA_023423235.1 Pseudomonadota bacterium | reverse complement strand
CGGCTGGAATGCGTGGCCAATCCAACCGGCTGCATCCTTGCCGATATCGCCGCGCCGGCCTACGCCCAGTACCAGCATCGCGCGCAGGACCAGAATGCGCGCCTGCAACTGCTGGCAACGCTGGCCTGGCTGCGCGAGGCGACGCGCGAGGGCCTGCCGCAGGACCTGGACGTGCAGGCCGGCAGCAGCAGCCGGCGCGAGGCCTTGGAGACGCTGCTTGCACGGCGCCCGGGCGCCCTGCGCAGCCCGACGCGCGACATCGAAATCAGCGGCGATGGCCACGCCATCCGTATTGCCCACTACGCCAGCGGGCGCGGCGCATACTGGACCTTGCCGCTACCGGGTTACCTGGTCGAGGCTTCCGCGGCGGACTGATCGCCGCGGTCGCGCTTGCGGCGGATGTAGAGCTGCTTGCGCACCCGCGCGACCACCTCGCCAGCGCCGTCGATGACCTCGGTCTCGAACCAGTGCAGGTGCTTGGCGCCATCGGCGGTGGCTGCGCGGAAACCGGCAAGCGTGGCGTCGTCGAGCGCGAACTCCGCATGCACCGTGCCGCGGCCCGGCTTGACGAACTCGATGCTGCCGGCCTGGTCCCAGACGATGTAATCGCGGCCCAGCGCGCGCAGCGTCAACAGCATCCAGAACGGGTCGGTCATCGCGAACAGGCTGCCGCCGAAATGGGTGCCCACGTAGTTGCGGTTCCATGGGCGCATGCGCAGTTCCACCCGTGCCCGGCGCCAGTCGGCGGACAGTCCGCGCAGGCGGATGCCGGTGAACAGGAACGGCGGCCACAGGTTCATCAGGAAACGGAACAGGCGCGGAGTCATGGCGGCGCGGCGTCGTTGGCGGAAGGGAGGCGCGATCATGCCATACGCAGCGGTATGGACGGCGTCGGGCGGGCTTCCGGGCGTCTCTCGCAATCGGCTTTTCGGCGCGCGTGGCGCCGCTGGCGTGTGCGGTTCGGTCACCAGCGCGGCAGCCGCATCCGCGCACGCAGTGCGTCAGAACAGCAGCGAGGCCATCTTCCTGCGGTAGCGGCCGACGAGCTCGGCATCGTCGACGATGCGGAATGCGTCGATCAGCGCCTTGCGTGGCAGGCCGCCGTCGAAGTCGCGGTCGCGGCGCAGCATCTCGATGAATTCCGCAAGCCCCGCCTCGGGATCGCCGGCCACGATGCGCTGCACGCCCAGCAGATGACGGGCACGCAGGTCGTCGGGGTTGCTCGCAATCGCGGCCTGCAGCGCATCGGGGGTGGGTGCGCCGGCCAGCAGCGCGGCGAACTCCAGGCGCGCGCGGGCCTTGACCGCGCGGTCGTCGGTGGCGAGGTTCGCCGGCAGGCCGTCGAGCAGTTGCTCGGCCTCGGCAGCGGCGCCGGTCTGCAGCAGCGCCAGGGCCAGGTCGAGTTTCAGCTCGGCGTTGTCGGGCGCGGCGGCAATCTCGCCGCGCAGGCGCTCGACCTCGGCAGTGGGGTCGAGCGGCGCGGCCGCAGCGGCATTGGCCGGGCTGGCATCGCCCGGCACGATGCCGTGGCGCTGCAGGAATTCGCGGACCTGGCCTTCGGGCAAGGCGCCGGGGAAGCCGTCGACCGGCTGGCCGCCGACGACCAGGAAGACTGTCGGCACCGAGCGGATCTGGAAGGCGGCGGCGATCTGCTGTTCCTTGTCGACATCGACCTTGGCCAGCACGAACGCGCCGTTGTACTCGGCCGCCAGCTTCTCCAGCACCGGCCCCAGGGTCTTGCACGGCCCGCACCATTCGGCCCAGAAATCGACCAGCACCGGCACCTGCAGGGATTGCTGCAGGACATCGGCCTCGAACGTGGCGGTGGTGGCATCGAACACGTGGCTGGACGCGGCGGGTGCGGGGGCGGAGCCGTTGAGGAGCATGCGGGGTTTCCGGGGAGCGGTCGGGAGGGCGCGGTGCGCCTGCAGCCATCAATGGCGGCGGTTGTGCAGGATACAACCATGTAAAAAATAGTTGACAACCCGGGGTTGCGATGTAAGTTGTTTTTTACTTTTCGTCTGGTTGGAGTTACATCATGCTGCTGCGCCGCTGGGGCTGGACCGGCCTGCTGGCCGTCGCGGGACTCGCGCTGTGGATGCTGCTTGCCGGCAGCGGGCGGTTGTTCGGCATCGATATCGGCACCCTCGGCATGGTGCTGCTGGTTGCCGCGGCCTGGACGTCGCTGGCAGCGGTCTCGACGATGCCGCGCGGCGAGTTCGAGCAGGGCATCGCGCCCGGCGAATGGCAGGCGCGCATCGGCCTGGTGTTCATGGTGGTTGCAGTGGTCTATTTCCTGGCCAGGCTGCATGTGTTCCAGGGCCAGGCGACCGTGCACGCGCCTGGCGCGCGCGCGGTCGCACGCAATCTGGTCCTGCTGCTGGTCGCATGGACGGTGCTGTCGCAGGTGCTGGCCGCGCGCTGGAAGGGACGCGTGCAGAAGGACGAGCGCGATCGTGCGATCGAGGTGCAGGCCGCCGGTTGGGGCCGCGGCGTGCTGGTTTTCGGCATCGTCGGCCTGGCGGTGACGCTGGGGCTCTCGCCGGCGGATCGACTGGACTGGGCGACGCCGTTCCTGCTGGGCAACCTGCTGGTTCTCGCCCTGATGGTGGGCTGGCTGGCCGAGCATGCGGCCACCGTCGTGCTGTACTGGCGCGACCGCCTGGGCGTGGCATGAGGGGCATCCTGCGCAGCACGGCCTGCACCGCAGGCGAGCGGCGATGAGCGGCACCCCGATCGCCAACGAGATCCGCCGCCTGCGCTTCGAACACGGCGGGATGACCCAGCAGGCGCTGGCCGATGCCTGCGGCGTGACGCGGCAGACGATCATCGCGCTGGAGGCGGAGCGCTACGCGCCGTCGCTGGAACTGGCGTTCCGTATTGCGCGGACGTTCGGTGTCGGCGTCGAGGACGTGTTCCGGTGGGCGCAATGAGTGCCGCGCCGCGCAGGTCGCGGCTGCTGCCGCTGGTCGCCGGTGCGCATGCCTGCAGCCTGCTGGCGCTGCTCGGGTTCGCGGCGATGACGGGCGCCTCGTTGCGTGCCCCGCTGGCCTGGCCGGGCGCGGTCGGCATGCCGCTGGCGTGGCTGTTCAACCTGCTGGCGTGGCTCGCCCCCGGTAGCGTGCTGGCATTCGTCGCGCTGCGCCTGCGCAGCGCCTTGCCCGATGCCGGATTGCTGGCGGGAATCACCCTGCGCCTGCTGCTGATCGCCGCGCTGGCGTTCGCGGCGCAGGGCCTGTTGCCCTTGGATCCGCATGCGCTGGACGCGGGCGCCAGCCGCTGGCATGCCGCGGCCTGGATGCTGTGGAACCTCGCCTTCGCCGCCAGCGCGTTGCTGGGCGCATGCGTACTGCCCCGTGTGCGCTGGCCGTCGCTGCTCGCTTTCGCGATCGTGGCCACGGCCTTGCTCGCGCCTGCATTGCCGTGGCGTGGCGTGCTGGGCGCTGGCGTCGCGGAACGGCTGGTATTGGCCTGCTGGTGGGGCTGGACCCTGCTGCTGGCGTGGCGATTGCCGCGCGTGGCGGCGACGCGGCTGCG
>JAFAFY010000036.1 GCA_023423235.1 Pseudomonadota bacterium | reverse complement strand
CGAACGCAGGCTGCGGCCGTTCCGGCGCTCGATCATGATCACGGCACGATCTTCGGGACTCAGGTGGTGGTAGGTTCTGGACATGGCAACGCCCGGATATGGGGGCGTTGCACTTGGAAGTTGAGTCTAAGGGTGCCCGGAGGGCGGATGGGGCGCGTCACCCTCACCCCGACCCTTTCCCGCATGCGGGAGAGGGGGCGATACCATTTCCTTGAATGCGCGTGCTGATCAGGCGCCGAATATGCCTGCCGGCACCTGGCCTGGTCGCATCGACCTGCAATTACTGCTTGATCAGGAATTCCTCGAGCTTCTTGCCCTTCTTGATCTGCCCTGCCAGCCACAGCGGCTGTTTGCCGCGGCCGGTCCAGGTCTCGGCCTTGTTGGCCGGATTGCGGTATTTCGGCGGCACCTTGCCCAGCTTGCGGCCCTTGGCCGGGCTTGCGGCCTTGCGCGCAGCAGTCTTGGCGGCGCCCGCGCCACCGAACAGCTCGGCGATGCTGTAGCCCTCGGCTGCGGCCAGGTCGGTGACCTTCTTGCGGACCGATGCGATGGGCTTGCGCTTGCGCAATGCGGTCTTGCGCTGCTTCGCCTGCGCGATCAGTGATTCGAGTTCCTTGGGGGAAAATGCGTTCAGGTCAAATGCCATTCGGTATGACTCCGGCTTTAAAGGTGGATGGAAACCGGTCCTTGGCTGCCCGGCATCTTAATCGGCATTATCCCGATGCACAAATGCACCCCGGTTTCGATGTGAAACCGGGGTGATGAAAGTCGCTGATTATCCAGGCGTCACCGTCGCCGGCTTTGCCGCCGGCGTGGCGGGATTCAGCCGGCGAGCCGGGCGAACACAGCGTCGCGATCGAGGTTTTCCGCGGCCTCGGCGCTGCGCGCGCGGTATTCGAAACTGCCGGCGGCGAGGCCGCGGCCGGAGACCACCACCCGGTGCGGAATGCCGATGAGTTCGATGTCGGCGAACATTGCGCCGGGACGCAGGCCGCGGTCGTCGAGCACCGCGTCGAAGCCCGCCGCCTGCAGGTCGCGGTACAGCGTTTTCGCCGCCTCGGCCACGTCCGCCTCGTTCTTGGGATTGATCACGCACACCGCGACCTGCCACGGCGCCATCGCCTCCGGCCAGACGATGCCGTTGTCGTCGTGGTTCTGCTCGATGGCGGCGGCGACGATGCGCGAGATGCCAATGCCGTAGCAGCCCATGAACGGCACCACCGCCTTGCCGGCGGCGTCGAGCACCTTGCAGTCCAGCGCCTGCGCGTATTTGCGGCCGAGCTGGAAAATGTGCCCGACCTCGATGCCGCGCACGAGTTGCAGTTCACCACCATCCTGCGCGCGGTCGCCCTCGATCACGTTACGGATATCGGCCACCACGTCCGGTTCGGGCAGGTCGCGGCCCCAGTTGACGCCGGCCAGGTGGTAACCCGGGGCATTGGCGCCGACGACGAAGTCGGCCAGCGCTGCGACCTCGCGGTCGGCGACGACGCGGATCGGAAGCGCGGCGCCGATCGGCCCGAGGAACCCCGGTTCGCTGCCCAGGTGGCTGAGGATTTCCGCCTCGGTCGCCATGCGGTAATCGGCCAGGCCATCGACCTTGGCGAGCTTGATCTCGTTGACGGCATGGTCGCCGCGCACCAGCGCCAGCACGAACTGCTCGCCGGCCATCAGCGCGACCGACTTGGCGGTGCGCGCCAGCGCAATGTCGAGCAGCGCGGCCACGTCCTCACAGGTTTTCTGGGTCGGCGTCTCGACCCGGCGCATTGCCTCGCTGGCGGCCGGTCGCGCGCCGGGCGCAGCGGCAGTCGCGGTTTCCACGTTGGCGGCGTAATCGGACGTGGTCGAGAACGCGATCGCATCCTCGCCGGAATCGGCCAGGACGTGGAATTCCTGAGAGGCGTCGCCGCCGATCGCGCCCGAGTCCGCCTGCACGGCGCGGAAGCGCAGCCCCAGGCGGGTGAAGATGCGGGTATAGGCCGCATGCATGTTGCGGTAGGACGCGGCCATGCCGGCCTCGTCGATGTCGAACGAGTAGGCGTCCTTCATCAGGAATTCGCGCGAGCGCATCACCCCGAAGCGCGGGCGGATCTCGTCGCGGAACTTGGTCTGGATCTGGTAGAAGTTCACCGGCAGCTGCTTGTAGCTGGCCAGTTCGCTGCGGGCGAAATCGGTGACCACTTCCTCGGCCGTCGGCGCGTAGCAGAACGCCTGTTCCTTGCGGTCGCGCAGCTTGAGCAGCTGCGGGCCGAATTTCTCCCAGCGCCCGGATTCCTCCCACAGCTCGCGTGGCTGGATGGTCGGCATCAGCAGTTCGATCGCGCCGGCCGCGTCCATTTCCTCGCGCACGATGCGTTCCACCCGGCGCAGCACGCGCAGGCCCAGCGGCGACCAGGTGTAGATGCCGGCGGCCAGCTTGCGCAGCATGCCGGCCTTGAGCATCAGCTTGTGGCTGACGATCTCGGCATCGGCGGGGATTTCCTTTTCGGTGCGGAGGTGGAACTGCGACAGGCGCATCGGCGGCATCTGGCTCGGGAATGGCCGGCCATTGTGCCATGCAGCCCGCTCCGGGCCGGCGCGCCTGCGCACGCCGCGCGCGGTCGAAACGCGGGCGTCAGCGGCAGTACGCGCGCTCCGCCGCCTGGGCCAGGGCCAGCTGGTTGCCGCGCTCGGCGGCGTCGAGTTCGCGTGATTTGCCGTCGGCGCCGGTCTGGTGCACCGGAGCATCGCCCTGCAGGGCCTGGATGTTGCCGCGCGCCAGTTCGCACTGGGTGGTGCTGTCGGGCGTGGTGGTCGCCGCAGTGGTGGCCGCAGGCGGCGGCGTGGCGGGTGCCTGGGTCTCGCCCTGGGTGGCGGTGCCGTTGCCGCGGACGTTGCGCAGCTGGTAGCGCGTGCCGGCCGGTGGCGGCGTCTGCGAGTAATGGGTAACGCCCCGGGCGTCCTTCCAGCTGTAGACCTCGCTGGCTGCCAACGGCGCGGCGGCAATGGCAAGCAGGAGCAGGCAACAGGGCAGGTGGCGCATGGTGGACTCCGGTGGGCGCACGGGGCCGCGCGCGATCGCGGCGATTCCAGCACTCCGGGCGCCCGGGCGCAACCGCCGCTGCGGCCCCCGCGCGCGCCAGGCGCTACACTCGGCGCATGAGCGAAGCCGACCCGACCCCCCGCCGCGGCCGCGGCATCTACCTGCTGCCCAACCTGTTCACCACCGGCGGGCTGTTCGCCGGGTTCTTCGCGATCATCGCCGCGTCCCAGGGCCGGTTCACCGCCGCGTGCGTGGCGATCTTCGTCGCCGCGATCCTCGATGGCATCGACGGCCGCGTCGCCCGCCTGACCAACACCCAGAGCGAGTTCGGCGTGCAGTACGACTCGCTGGCCGACCTGATCAGCTTCGGCATGGCGCCGGCGCTGGTGATGTACCACTGGTCGCTGCTGGCGCTGCGGCTCGACGGCGGCACCCTGGGCAAGATCGGCTGGCTCGGGGCGTTCCTGTATGCCGCGTGCGCGGCGCTGCGGCTGGCACGCTTCAACAGCCAGGTGGCGACGGTCGACAAGCGCTATTTCGTCGGCCTGGCCAGTCCGGCCGCGGCCGGGTTGATGGCCAGTTTCGTGTGGACCTGTCACGAGCTGGGTTTCAGTGGCGATGCGCTGCGCTACCCGGCGCTGGCGCTGACGGTCGTGGCCGGCCTGCTGATGGTCAGCCGCATCCGCTACAGCAGTTTCAAGGGCAGCGGCAGCGGGCCGAAATCCGACCGGGTGCCGTTCGTGGCGCTGGTGCTGGCGGTGGGCGTGCTGATCGCGCTGTGGATCGACCCGCCCAAGACCCTGCTGGTGGCCGCCACCCTGTACGCGCTGTCGGGGCCTGCGCTGTGGCTCTACCGCCGGCGTACCCCCCCGGTGGAGCCGGCTGCGTGAGTTGGGACGGGCTGCAGTGCGCGGTGCTCGACGCGCTCGGGCACACGCGTTATCGCGTGCATGCCGCGGCCGCCGACGCGCTGCCCGATGATCCGCTGCTCGATGCCGTACTGCGCGCCGCCGGTCGCAGCCGCGAGGCCGCCGACGCGGCGCTGGTGATGCGCCAGGTCGGTACGCTGCCGCCGCTGCGGCGCAGCCCGCAGGCCAAGCGCGCGCTGTGGCCGCTGCTGCGGCGCCTGCGGGCGACGGCGGCCGCGCCGCGGCAATGAATACCGCCCGGACCGCGTTGCCATCGGTGCCGGTCGCGTTCCGGCCGATGCGGGTGGAGGACGTGGACGCGGTGATGGCGATCGAACGCCGCGCCTATCCGTTCCCGTGGACCGCCGGCATCTTCGAAGACTGCCTGCGCTCGGGGTATCCGGCCTGGATCCTGCACGAGGTCAGGGGCATCGTCGGCTACGGGGTGCTCAGCATCGCCGCCGGCGAGGCGCACGTACTCAATGTCTGCATCGCGCCCGAGGCACAGGGCTGCGGGCATGGACGGCGCCTGTTCCGCGCGCTGATCGATGCCGCGCGTGGCCACGGCGCGCAACGCGTGTTCCTGGAGGTGCGGCCATCCAACCCGCATGCGATCGCCCTCTACCACGATGAGGGCTTCAACGAGATCGGCCGTCGTCCGCGCTACTACCCGGCGCACAATGGCCGCGAGGATGCGATCGTGATGGCGCGCGAGCTGTTCTGAGCCCCTGCCGCGCCTTCGGGCCGCGCACGTCGCGCCGCCTACACTGCGGGGCATCAACGATGCGGCCATTGCCGCCTGCAAGGAGTGTCATGAGCGAATCCCACCTCGACAGCGAGAAGCGCATCGCGTTGCTGATCGATGCCGACAACGCGCCGGCGGCGAAGATCGACGTGATCCTGGCCGAGGTCGCGCGCCATGGCGTGGCCAATGTCCGCCGCGCCTACGGCAACTGGAAGAGCCAGCACCTCTCGGGCTGGGAGAAGGTGCTGCACGAATACGCGATCCGCCCGATCCAGCAGTTCGCCTACAGCACCGGCAAGAACGCCTCCGATATGGCGATGGTCATCGACGCGATGGACCTGATGTATGCGCGCAACCTCGACGGCTTTGCGATCGTCTCCAGCGATGCCGACTTCACCCCGCTGGTGATGCGCCTGCGCAACGACGGCTACAGCGTCTACGGCTTCGGCCAGGAAAAGACCCCGCTGCCGTTCGTCAAGGCGTGCTCGACGTTCCTGTACCTGGAGAAGCTGGGCGCGCCCGAGGCCGACGACGGCACCGCCGCGGTGCGGCCCAAGACCACCGCCGAGCTGCAGGCCGACCGCGAGCTGGTGCAACTGCTGCGCAACGCGGTGTCGTCGGCCGCGGACGACGCCGGCTGGTCGCACCTGGGCGCGGTCGGCAGCCACGTGCGCAACCAGGGCTCGTTCGATGCGCGCAATTACGGCTACCGCAACCTCAGCGCGCTGATCGATGCGATCGGCCTGTTCGAGGTGCGCCGCGACGGCCAGGCGGTGGAGATCCGCGAGGCGGCGCAGGCGCCGCGTTCCCCGCGGCGGCGTGCGCGCAAGACCGCGACCGACTGACGACAGACGCGGCGCACGCCAGCGGCTGGCGTGGATCGGCGGGCAGGGGGTGGCATCGGCACGACCGGTGCCGGCGCGCGGGTTGCGTCAGTACAGGTCCACCGGATCGATATCCAGCGACCAGCGCGTCTTGCGCGCTTCCGGCAGTGCATGGATCTCCGCCAGCGCGCCGTCCAGCACGCCATGCAGGTCGCGGCGCGCGCTTGCCGACAGCAGCAGTTGCGCGCGGTAGAGGCCGGCGCGGCGCGGCATCGGCGCGCTGACCGGGCCGTCGAGCGACACCGCCGGCTGCTGTGGGTCGGCCCCGCGCGCCTGCGCCTGCGTTGCCAGCACCCGCCGCGCCGCGCGCAGGAACGCCATCGGCGGTTCGGCATGCGGCGACTCGGCGCGCAGCAGGGCCAATGGCGTGAACGGCGGAAATGCCGCGGCCTCGCGCTGGGCCAGTTCCTCGGCGGCGAAGGCGTGGTAGCCGCCGTGGATCAGGGTCTGCAGCAGCGCGTGCTCGGGGTGGTGGGTCTGCAGCAGCACCAGTCCGGGCTTGTCGGCGCGGCCGGCGCGGCCGGCGACCTGGATCAGCAATTGCGCGAGTTTCTCGCTGGCGCGGAAATCGGCCGAGAACAGCCCCTCGTCGATGCCGACCACGGCCACCAGGGTGAGGTTGGGCAGGTCGTGGCCCTTGGCCAGCATCTGGGTGCCGATGAGGATGCCCGGGCGCGTGCCGAGGTCGGTGAAGATGCGCTCCAGCGCATCCTTGCCGCGGGTGCTGCCGCGGTCGATGCGCAGCACCGGCACGTGGCCGAAACGCGCGGCCAGCAGTTCCTCGATGCGTTCGGTGCCCACGCCCTGCGGCTGCAGGCCGAGGCTGGCGCAGTCGGGGCAGGCCGGCGGTGCGCTCTGGCGGTGCCCGCAGTGGTGGCACTGCAGCCGGCGCCCGCCCGCATGCACGGTCATCGGCCGGAGGTGTTCGGGCGTGCTGCAGCGTGGGCAATGCGCGCTCCAGCCGCAGTCGTGGCATTGCAGCACCGGCGCATAGCCGCGGCGGTTCTTGAACACCAGCACCTGGCCGCCGGCGTCCAGCGCGGCAGTGATCGCGCCCAGCAGTTCCGGCGAGAGCCCGGCATCGAGTGGACGCTTGCGCACATCGAGCACGCGCACCACCGGCGGTTTGGCCACGCCGGCGCGGTGCGACAGCCGCAAATGCCGGTAGCGGCCGGCCACGGCGTTCTGCAGCGATTCCAGCGAGGGCGTGGCGCTGCCCAGCAGCACCGGCACGTCCAGCGCCTTGCCGCGCACTAGGGCGAAATCGCGGGCGTGGTAGCGGATCCCGTCCTGCTGCTTGTAGCTGGCGTCGTGTTCCTCGTCGACCACGATCAGGCCGGCATCGGGCAGCGGCACGAACACCGCCGAGCGCGTGCCCACCACCACGCGCGCCTCGCCGCGCAGGGCTGCGGTCCAGACCCGCGCGCGCTCGCCGTCGGTGAGGCCGGAATGCAGCGCATGCACCGGCACTCCGAGACGGGCGCGGAAGCGCGCCAGCGTCTGCGGGGTCAGGCCGATCTCGGGCACCAGCACCAGCGCCTGGCGACCGCGTGTCAGGCAGTCGGCGATCGCCTGCAGGTAGACCTCGGTCTTGCCGCTGCCGGTCACGCCGTCGAGCAGGAGCGCGGCGAAGCCGTCGGCGGCACGGACCGCGTCCACCGCGGCCTGCTGCTCGGCATGCAGCGCAGGCCCGGGTTGGGGTGTCGGCGCCAGCTGTGAAGCGGGAACGGCGATGCGTTCGGCCAGCCCGCGCGCGGCCAGCGTGCGGACCGCACCGCGCCAGCCGTCCAACAGCGGGTCCAGGCCGGCCTCGTCGCGCGGCGCGGCCTGCAGCAGCTCGGCGAGGCGTCGCGGGCGGGCACCGGCCTTCAGTCCCGGCAGCGCGGCCTGCCCGGCGTCGGTCAGCCGCCAGGCCCAGGTGTGGGTGTCGGGCAGCGGCTCGCCCCGGCGCAGGCTGGCCGGCAGCGCGGTCGCCAGCACCTCGCCCAACGGGGCGTGGGTGTAGCGCGCCAGCCAGTGCAGCGATTCGAGCAGTTCGCCGCGCAGCAGCGGCGCGGGGTCGAGGCGGGCGAGGATCGGCCGCAGCTCGGGCGCGCCCGGATCGGCGGCGCCGATCGCGGCCACCACGCCC
>JAFAFY010000018.1 GCA_023423235.1 Pseudomonadota bacterium | reverse complement strand
CGATGGACGACGAGGACGCTGGTGGTATCCGGCGCCTCACCCCCGGCGATGGCGGCGTCCAGCGCCGCGAGGCGCTCGGTCTTCCAGCCGAGTGCACCGGCATCGGCGATTGGCCAGCCGTCGTCGGACGATGATGCGGGCGATGCGGCAATGCTCGATGTGGTCAGCACGAGCAAGGCGAAGGGAGCGAGGCGTATCGGCAGGCGCATGGAGGAACTCCGTCGAAGGAAACCCCACTGCACTCGAAGCCTCGATGAAATGCCTGATGCACGAATGAATAATTCTGAAGCGGCGTCGGATCAATGACTTGTAGCTTCCGGTGATCTCGGGTTGCACGCTGCGTCGCCAATACGAGCCCGCCCCGTTATCGTGTATAGCCTTGTAGCGTATGGAGGCCGTTATGCGGATCCTGGTCACCGGCGGCGGTGGATTCCTCGGCCAGGCGCTGTGCCGCGGGCTGGTCGAGCGCGGGCACGAGGTCGCCAGCTTCAACCGCGGCCACTACCCCGGGCTCGATGCCCTCGGCGTGCGCCAGATCCGCGGCGACCTGGCGGATGCCGCTGCGGTGCGCGACGCCGCGCGCGGCATGGACGCGATCTTCCACAACGCGGCCAAGGCGGGCGCCTGGGGCAGCTACGCGAGCTACTTCTCGGCCAATGTCACCGGCACGCAGAACGTGCTCGATGCCTGCCGTGCCCACGGCATCGGTCGGCTGGTCTACACCTCCACGCCCAGCGTGACCCATCGCGCGACGCATCCGGTCGAAGGCGGTACCGCCGACAGCGTGCCCTACGGCGAGGGCTTCAAGGCGCCGTATGCGACCACCAAGACCATCGCCGAGAAGGCGGTTCTGGCGGCCAACGACAACGCCCTGTGCACGGTCGCGCTGCGTCCGCGGCTGATCTGGGGGCCGGGCGACCAGCAGTTGCTGCCGCGGCTGGTGGAACGCGCGCGCGCCGGGCGGCTGCGTTTTGTTGGCGACGGCAACAACCGCATCGACACCACGTATATCGACAACGCCGCGCAGGCGCATTTCGACGCTTTCGCGCATCTGGCGCCGGGCGCTGCCTGCGTCGGCCGCGCGTACTTCATCAGCAACGGCGAGCCGACCACCGTGCGCGAGATCGTCAATGCCCTGCTGGCCGCGGCCGGCGCGCCGCAGGTCGACGGGACCATTCCCTTCGGCGCCGCCTACGCGGTCGGCGCGGTGTGCGAGGCGCTGTGGCCGCTGCTGCGGCTGCGCGGCGAACCACCGATGACCCGGTTCCTGGCCGAACAGCTCAGCACCACGCACTGGTACTCGATGGCACCGGCGCATCGCGACTTCGGCTACGCGCCGAAGGTGTCGGTGGCGGAAGGCCTGCGCCGGCTGTCCGACGATTACCGGCAACACGCGCAGACGGCGTAGCGCACCGGTTCTTCGCGCAGCGCGCCTGCATGCGTGGCACGCGTGCGGGCGGCGGACGACGGTGTCGGGTGGACACCGCAAGCCTTGGCGTCATCGCCTCGCGGTTTCCGGTGGATGCGTGTGCACGCCGCGCGCGCGCCTTCACGGCGGAATCATCCTGCTGAAGCAGTTGTTGGAAAACCGCCACGCCGTCGCCTGATCGCGACCTGAGCGGGCATACGGTTGCGCCACGGCCGCTTCCGGTCGACCCGCCCCAGAAAAAACGGAGACCCGCCATGCTCAGATACGCCGTCATCTTCCTCGTGGTTGCCATCATCGCCGGCGTCCTCGGCTTCAGTGGCGTCGCAGGCGCCGCGACCAACATCGCCTGGATCCTGTTCGTCGTGTTCCTGATCCTGGCCGTCATCTCGATGCTGCGCGGCCGACGGGTCTGACGCCCGTCAACTGCACGCATCGCGAATACAGGAGCCCGCCACCCGGCGGGCTTTTTCGTGGCTGGCAGCATGGCCGGGCGGCGATGGCGCAGGGGCCTACCGGCATCCCTGGTCCTGATTAGCACGATCTTTCAGTTCCCTTCCCCCGCATGCGGGGGAAGGTGCCCGCAGGGCGGATGGGGGCGCTTCGCCCTCACCCCAACCCGCTCCCGCATGCGGGAGCGGGGGCGTACCGTGTTGCTGAATATTCGTGCCAATCAGGTCCCCGGTTGGCGCGCGAAAAAGCCGTCGCTCGGGCCCCGCATGCACATGGCCGGGCGCTGGCCCGAGGCTACAATGCGCCATGGCCGACTTCCCGTATTCCCCGTTCTCCGTGCTCAAGCCGATTGCCGGGCGCGCGCTCGAGACCGCGCTCAATCGCGCGCTGGCACTCGATGCCGACACCCGCGCCGCGCTGCGTGGCCTCGACGGGCAGCGGATCGCGCTGACGCTGTCCTCGCCGCCGCTGGCGCTGGAACTGCGGGTCGATGGCGAGCGCCTGCGCGTGGGCCCGGTCGACGAAGCCGCCGAACCCGATCTCGCGGTGCGCACGTCGCTGGCCGGCGTACTGTCGCAGTTGCCGTTCCTGCGCCGCGACGACGCGCCGCCGATCGGCAAGGTGCGGGTGTCGGGCGATGCCGAGCTGGCACGGCGCCTGCAGCAGCTGGCAAGGCGGTTCGACCCCGACTGGCAGCAGCCCTTCGTCGGCGTGTTCGGCGAGGTGATCGGCGTGCAGGTGGCCAATGCGTTCGCCAGCGCGCTCGGGCAGGCGCGCGAGTTCGGCCGCGGGTTCGCCGGCAGCGCGGCCGAGTACGTGACCGAGGAATCGCGCGACGTGGTGCCGCGTGCCGAACTCGAGGCCTTCCAC
Organism: Pseudomonadota bacterium; assembly: GCA_023423235.1. GTDB lineage: Bacteria > Pseudomonadota > Gammaproteobacteria > Xanthomonadales > Xanthomonadaceae > Luteimonas. Next base: position 2,200 of record JAFAFY010000018.1, on the reverse strand, counting down.
GACGACGTCGATGCGATCCGCGACGACGTCGAGCGCCTCGCCGCGCGCATTGCCCGCCTGCCGCGCGCGGGTGCGCCTGCATGAAGGGTGTGCTGCGTGCCTCGCGGATCGGCCGCGTGCTGTTGCGCTACCGCCTCGACGACCTGCTCGACGGCACCCCCGCCGAGCGCTGGCTCAAGCTTGCGCGTCCGTTCGTGCCGCGGGCCTCGCGCGACATCGCCGCGCGCTCGCGCGGTGCGCGGCTGCGGCTGGCACTGCAGGACCTCGGGCCCATCTTCGTCAAGTTCGGCCAGATCCTCTCCACCCGCCGCGACCTGATCCCCGCCGACATCGTCGACGAGTTGGCCCTGCTGCAGGACAACGTGGCCCCGTTCGACGGCGGCGTGGCGCTGGCGATCATCGAGCGCGAGCTGCAGATGCCGATCGGTGAAGCGTTTGCCGAATTCGACAGCGTGCCGCTGGCCTCGGCCTCCATCGCCCAGGTGCACGCGGCCACGCTGGCCGCCGACGAGCGCCACCCGCGACGCGAGGTGGTGGTCAAGGTGCTGCGCCCGGGCATCGAGAAGCAGATCGCCGCCGATGTCGCGCTGCTGACCAACCTGGCCGCGCTGGTCGAGCGCACGCATCCCAATGCCGACAAGATCCGCCCGCGCGAGGTCGTCGCCGAGATCCAGAACACCCTGGCCGCCGAGCTCGACCTGCAGCGCGAGGGCGCCAACGCCTCGGTGCTGCGGCGGTTCTGGGAAGGCTCGGCCGACCTGTACGTGCCGGCGCCGGTGTGGGAGCGCACCAGCCAGCGCGTGCTGACCCTGGAGCGCGTGCGTGGCATTCCCAGCGACGACATCGCCGCGCTGGATGCCGCCGGCATCGACCGCAAGGCGCTTGCCGCCAAGGGCGTGCGGGTGTTCTACACCCAGGTGTTCCGCGACAACTTCTTCCATGCCGACGCCCATGCCGGCAACATCTGGGTCGACCCCACCCGCGCATTGAACCCACGTTTCATCGCGCTGGACTTCGGGATCATGGGCCAGCTCTCGCGCGAGGACCAGTACTACCTGGCCGAGAATTTCATGGCGATCTTCCGCCGCGATTACCGCCGCATCGCCGAGCTGCACATCCAGGCCGGCTGGATGCCGGCGACGATCCGCATCGACGAACTGGAAGCGGCGGTGCGTTCGGTGTGCGAGCCGTACTTCACCCGGCCGCTGTCGGAAATCTCGCTGGGCGAGGTGCTGGGCAAGCTGTTCCGCACCGCGCAGCGTTACCAGCTCACGCTGCAGCCGCAGCTGATCCTGCTGCAGAAGACCCTGCTCAGCATCGAGGGCATCGGCCGCCTGCTCGACCCCAAGCTCGACATCTGGGCGGTCGCGCGGCCAGTGCTCGAACGCATCCTGGTCGAGCGCTACAGCCCGCAGCGGCTGGGCCGCGAGTTCCGCGAACGCCTGCCCGAGCTCATCACCCAGGCGCCCGACATGCCGCGCCTGCTGCACGCCTGGCTCAAGCAGCAGGTCGAGGGCGACCACACCTTGCGCATGCGCTCCGACGACCTGGCCGCGCTGACCGCGACCATGCAGGGCATGCAGAAGCGCGTGGTCGCGGCGATCCTCGGCGTCGGCCTGCTGATCGTCGCCGCGGTGCTGTACGCGCTGGAGGCCGGCGGCCCGACCTTCGTCGGCGTGCCGGTCGCGACCTGGGTTGCCGGTGTCGGCGGCATCTGGGCGTTGCTCGCGGCCTGGCCGCGCCGCAGCCCGGCATCACGGCCGTAGCGCGGGGAAAACCCGCGGCAATCCGCCTTCAGCATGTCATGCGCTGTCGGCGCGGCATGCGCAGCGTGTGCGCACAATGACGCGTGTCTACGGCAGGCGGAAAAATGCGCGCGCGGTCGCCGTGGTCTGCGCCGTGGTGGTCGTCACGTCCTCGCCGCGGTCGCGCGCGAGTTCCTCGACGATGTGCGGCAGGAAGGCCGGTTCGTTGCGGCGGTCCTTGGGCATCGGTTTGAGCGTGCGCGGTAGCAGGTAGGGCGCGTCGGTCTCGACCATCAGCCGGTGCGCGGGAATGCTGGGCACCAGTGCTCGCAGGTGCGCGCCGCGGCGCTCGTCGCACAGCCAGCCGGTGATGCCGATGTGCCAGTCGCGGTCCAGGCAGTCGAACAGTTCGCGGCGCTCGCCGGTGAAGCAGTGCACGACCGCCGCGCCGATCC
>JAFAFY010000436.1 GCA_023423235.1 Pseudomonadota bacterium | reverse complement strand
CCTCGAAGGCGCGCGTGCGCGGGCTGCCATTGCGCGCGGGGTCGCGCTCGCCGAAGGTCAGCGACGGCGGCGACGGCAGGTGCACGATTTCGCCATCCGCGCCCTTGACCGCGCTGATGAAGCACAGGCCGCCGAGCACGGCATCGGCGCCGAAACGGGCATCCAGCGCGGTGTAGTGCAGCAGCCCGTTGAGGATCGGCAACACCGTCGTGCCCGGGCCGACGGCCGGCGCAATCGCCGCGATCGAACCGCCGAGGTCGTAGGCCTTGCAGCTCAGCAGCACGAGGTCGAACGGGCGCGCGGCGACCAGTGCGGGCAGGGCGTCGGCGGTGACGTGGGCGACCGGGAACGTCGCATCGCCGAGCGCACTGTGGATGCGCAGGCCGTCGCGGTCGAGCTGCGCGGCGCGCGCGGGGCGCACCAGGAAGGTGACGTCAGCGCCGGACTGCGCCAGGCGACCGCCGAAGTAGCCGCCGGTGCCACCGGCACCGAGAACGAGGATGCGCATGCCGTTCTCCGAGGTCTGGACGGACATGGTGGCGAGACCGGGTTGCGTTCGCAATCCGGATGGCCGCGGTCGTTCCGGTCGGATCCCGCCCCACCTCGGGCAGGCCCCGCGATGGGGGTCATCGTCCATGCTCGGCCGAGTGACCGGAGGCGTCGGGCTGCGCGCCATGAAACCGATGCCGGATGCCGCGTCGATCGGGCGCATCACCTGGATACATGGCGTTGTCTCCGGCATGTGCGATTCTTCTTGGCCACTTTCGTACCGACAGGAGTTTCCATGTTGCATTCCGTTTCCCGAGCGTCCTTCCTGCTGGTCATCGGCGTGTCGCTGGCGATGACGGCCTGTGGCAGCCAGGAATCGTCTGAAGCCGGCCCGGAGGCCGTGGCGATCGATGCCGAGCCGGGAACGGGCGCGAATCAGGGCGACCGGACCACCGAGGCATGGGCTGCACAGGCACGACAGGCGAACGCTGCCGCGACGCCGGACGACATTGCCGCTGAAACCACGGCAGCCGGCCGGGCACTGGCGGAGGCGTGCGGATTCTCCGCCGCGGAAAAAGCCCGCTTTCAAGGGCAGGAGGACGGCAGCCAGCGTGGCCCCGGGTTCGAGGCACGGGTGGAACAACGCATGGCGCATGCCCGCGCGGCGATGCAGGCACAGCAGCAGGAGAACGGTGCGGCGTTCAAGGAAAATTGCGAATTCGTGCGCTTCATGATGGACAAGCGCGGCTGAGTCCGCATTGCGGCGGGACGCGGCACCTCGGCGGTGCCGCTGCCGTCGCATCCGGTCCTCCGGCAGGCGCGTGCCCGAGTGCCGGGCGCACGTGAGCCTCATCGCGCCGGTCGATCGGAAGCTGCGGCAGGCAGCGGCGCCCGGGCTGCTAAGCTGTCGCCGCACGCTGTGAGGGGGGGCTGCTGCTGGAGTTCGTTGGCGCCGGGGAAGGCGCGCCTTTGGGAGATTCGATGAAGGCTTCACGCGTCGCGCCCATGCTGTTGGCGCTGTTCGTCCTGTCCGGCTTCGCCGGACTCATCTACCAGTCGGTCTGGACGCATTACCTGGGGCTGACGCTCGGCCATGCGGCGTACGCGCAGACGCTGGTGCTGGCGATCTTCATGGGCGGCATGGCCGTCGGTGCATGGCTGGCGAGCCGCTACAGCACCCGGTGGAAGCGCCTGATCCTGGGATATGCGGTCATCGAGCTGGTGATCGGCGTGCTGGGCGTGGCCTTCCATCCGCTGTTCGTCGCGTACTCCGACACCTCCCAGACCGTCGTACTGCCGATGCTGCCGAGCGTGCCGCTCGCGCATGCGTACCAATGGCTGAGCGCGACGCTGATGATCACGCCGCAGAGCATCCTGCTCGGTGCGACGTTTCCCCTGATGAGCGCCGGCCTCATCCGCGCGCTGCCCCGCGAGCAGGGGCAGGTGCTCGGTGGCCTGTACTTCACCAACAGCCTGGGCGCGGCGATCGGGGCATTGTTGGCGACCTTCCTGCTGCTGCCGGCGATCGGATTGCCCGGAACGGTGGCGGCCGCGGGCGCGGTCAACATCCTGGTGGCGGTGGGCGCGTGGTTGCTTTCACGAATGCTCGACGAGGGCGGGAACGCGCCGTTGGCCGAGGTGCCGGCGGCGGACGACGCGACACGCGCTTCCGACGTGGTCCGCCTCGGCCGCGTGCTGGTGTGGTCGACCGCGATATCGGGCGCGGCGTCCTTCATCTACGAAATCGGCTGGGTGCGCCTGCTCAACCAGGCATTCGGAACCACGATCCACAGCTTCGAGCTGATGCTGGCCGCCTTCATCCTCGGCCTGGCGTTCGGTGGGCTGTGGGTGCGCACGCGTGCGGCCTCGATCACCGAACCGGTGCGCTACGTGGCTTATGTGCAGATATGGATGGCGGTCGCGGCGTTGCTGTCGATCCCCGTGTTCTCCCAGAGCTTCCACTGGGTGGGCTGGATCATATCGGCGTTGTCACGCAGCGAGAACGGCTACGCGCTGTACGAGCTGGCGACGGCCGCGATCTCGCTGCTGGTGATGTTCCCGGCCGCGTTCCTGGCCGGCATGACGCTCCCGCTCTTCACCGTGGCGTTGCTGCGGGCCGGAGCTGGCGAGCGCGCGATCGGCCGGATCTACGCCGCGAACACGCTCGGCGCGATCGTCGGCGTCGCGGTCATGCTGCACGTGCTGGTACCGCTGATGGGGCTGTGGCTGGCGATCACGCTGGGCGCGCTGCTCGACGGGCTGGTCGGCTTCTACCTGCTCGGATACGTCGGCGAACGCCTGCGCCGCCCGGGCCGCCGCGCGGTCATGACGGCAGCGTCGCTGGGACTGGCACTGACGATAAGCCTGATGCTCGGCCGCCCGAATCCGCAGCAGCAGGTCGCCGGCGTCTTCCGGACCGGCGTGTCCGAATACACCGGGACCCGGGTCCACTATCTCAAAGACGGCAAGACCGCGACGATCGCGGTGTTCGAGGCGGGGGGCGCGTTGTCGATCGCCACCAACGGCAAGCCCGACGCGGCGATCCGTCCGTTCGATGGGCCGCCATCGACCGACGAGGTGACGATGGGGATGCTGGGCAGCCTGCCGCTGGCGCTGCACCCGGCACCCGAACGGGTCGCGGTGATCGGCTGGGGATCGGGCATGACCACGCACACGCTGCTGGGCAGCAGCGTGCCGAAAGTGGTCGATACGATCGAGATCGAGTCCGCGATGATCGAGGGTGCGCGGCTTTACGGTGCGTCGGTCGCACGCGCCTACGAGGATCCCCGGTCGCGGGTGCACATCGACGATGCCCGGACGTTCTTCTCGACGGGTGCGCGGCGGTACGACGTGATCGTGTCCGAGCCGTCCAATCCCTGGGTCAGCGGCGTGGCGAGCCTGTTCACCCGGGAGTTCTACGCCTTCCTGTCCCGCCACCTGGAAGAGGACGGGATGCTCGTACAGTGGCTGCACACCTACGAGATCAGCGATGCCCTGGTGGCAACGATGCTGGCCGCGCTGCTGGATGAATTTCCGTACGCCGACGTCTACCTCACCAATTCGGCCGACCTCGTCATCGTCGCGCGCCACCAGGAGGCGCGGCGGGATCCCGGGCCGGTCGCCGGCGCGAGCGAAGCGTTGCGGAGGGAACTCCACCGGGTGGGCGTGGATACCCAGGATCAGATGCGGCTGCGCCGCATCGGTTCCGAGCGAACGTTGCGGGCTTTCGTCGCGATGCAGGGCGCGCGCCCGCACTCGGACTATTTCCCCACGGTGTCGCTGCAGGCGCCCAGGACCCGGTTCATGCACGAGCGGTCGAGTCTGCTGCAGCAGCTCGTGATGAACGGCATGCCCGTGCTGGATATCCTGGACTGCAGGATGCCGCTCGGCAGCCGCGCGGATCTTCCGCTGGTCGAGGCCAGTCCGTTCAGCCGCGCGCACCAGACTTCCCGGGCAGCGGTCGCCACCTTCGCGCCTTCGGCCTTGCTGGGGCCGGTGCGCGAGAAGTCCCTCGCGCTGGCGACACAGGCCCGCCTGCTCCGCAGCGCGTCGGCGGATCTGGAGAACGATCCGGCGGCGCTCGCCGCGT
>JAFAFY010000435.1 GCA_023423235.1 Pseudomonadota bacterium | reverse complement strand
CTGACCTACGGCCACATGAACGTGTTCCACCGCCTGGTCGACGGCCATCCCGAGCGCGGCCCGATCTTCAGCGTCGCAAACATCCGCAGCCCCGGCAGCTTCGAGATGGCCGAGATCCAGAGTCTGGAAACCCCGGCGATCGCCTTCTTCCTGACCCTGCCGGCGCCTGTCCGTGCGCTCGACGCCTGGGACGCGATGCTGCCCACCGCCGAACGCATGGCCGAACTGCTGGACGGCGTGCTGCTCGACGAGCAGCGCAACGCCCTCGGCCGCCAACGCATCGCCGGCCTGCGCGACGAACTGCGCGCCTGGGACCGTGAACAGGAAGCCCCGCCGGTGACGCGCAGCCCGCGCTGGTGAGGATAGGCCGGTGTCGATCACCGGTATCAGCCATCTGACCTTCATCGTTCGCGACCTCGACCGGGCGGCCCGACTGCTGGTCGAGGGCCTTGGCGCGCGCGAGCTCTACGACAGCGGTGACCGCACGCGTTCGCTGACACGCGAGAAGTTCTTCGAGCTGGGCGGTGTCTGGATCGCGATGATGGTGGGCGAGCCGCTGCCCGAACGCTCGTATCGGCACGTTGCGTTTTCCGTGGATGCAGGCGATCTGCCGGGCTACCGCGCCCGGGTCGAAGCGCTGGGTGTGGAGATTCTGTCTTCGAGGCCCCGGATCGCAGGGGAGGGCGAGTCGCTGTATTTCTACGACTTCGATAACCATCTGTTCGAGTTGCACGCGGGAACGCTGGAGGCGCGGCTGCAGGCGTATCGCGAGGCGCATGGTCCGGCTGGCTGAGGCTGGCGCACGCGATCGATTCGACGAGGCCGCGGACCCGCTCCTTCCCCCGTTCACGCGGGAAGGTTGGGATGGGGCGAACGGACCGGTCGACGCTTCACGCATCTCGGGCGCCCCGAAACGGACGTGCTTTCGGACCCGACAGGAGCGGCGCAACGCGCCGCAGGTTCGCACGATTCACGCTGCATAGCCTCGAACGAGGATCGCGCTTGCCTCCCGCGGGCGGCGGACGCTCACGCAAACGCGCTTGCAAGCCTGCGTCCGGTCAGCGTGCCGCGCGACGCGGACACTCGCCAGCCGCTCACCGCCCTACAATTCCCGCATGTCCAAGCCATCCTCCGCCGACCGCGTCGCCGAATTGCGCGCGCGCATCGATGCCGCCAACCATCGCTATTACGTGCTCGACGACCCGTCGATCCCGGACGCCGACTACGACGCGCTGATGCGCGAGCTGGAGGCGCTGGAGGCCGCGCATCCCGAGCTCGCCACACCCGACTCGCCGACCCGCAGCGTCGGGGCGCGCCCCGATGGCGGTTTCCCCGAGGTCCGGCACGTCATTCCGATGCTGTCGCTGGCCAATGCGTTCGAGACCCCGGGCGTGCCGGAGGACGCCGACGACCGCACGCGCTTTGCCGAGGTCGCGGATTTCGAACGCCGCATCGAGCAGAAGCTTGAGGTCCGCGACCCGGTGTTCTCGGTCGAGCCCAAGCTCGACGGCCTGGCGATCAGCCTGCGCTACGAGGACGGCGTGTTCGTGCAGGGCGCGACGCGCGGCGATGGCAGTACCGGCGAGGATGTCACCGCCAACCTGCGCCAGGTGCGCTCGGTGCCATTGAAGTTGCGCGATGCCGGCGTGCCGGTGCCGGCGGTGCTGGAGGTGCGCGGCGAGATCTACATGCCGCGCAAGGATTTCGAGCGCTGGAATGCGCGCGCGCTTGAACACAACGAGCGCCTGCTGGCCAACCCGCGCAACGGCGCGGCCGGTTCGCTGCGCCAGCTCGACCCGGCGGTCACCCGGCGGCGTCCGCTGGCGCTGTTCGCCTACGGCGTGGGCGAGGTGCGCGGGCTGGAACTGCCGGAGACGCATTCCCGCACCCTGGTGCTGCTGCGCAGCTTCGGTTTTCCGGTGGCGCCCGAGGTCGATACCGCAACCGGTTTCGCCGGCCTGATCGCCTATTACCGGCGCATCGGCGCGGCGCGCGACACGCTGCCCTACGACATCGACGGCGTGGTCTACAAGCTGGACGACTACGACCAGCAGGCGGCGATGGGCTTCGTCTCGCGCGCGCCGCGCTGGGCGCTGGCGCACAAGTTCCCGGCGCAGGAGCAGTCCACGCTGCTGCGCGCGATCGAGGTGCAGATCGGCCGCACCGGCGCGGTCACGCCGGTGGCGCGGCTGGAGCCGGTGCAGGTGGCCGGGGTCACCGTCACCAATGCGACCTTGCACAACGCCGACCAGGTCGCGCGCCTGGACGTGCGCGAGGGCGACACCGTGATCGTGCGCCGTGCCGGCGACGTGATCCCGGAGATCGTGCGCGTGGTCGAGGACCAGCGCCCGCCCGGCACGGTGCCCTGGACCATGCCGGCGCACTGCCCGGTATGCGGCTCGGACATCGTCCGCGAGGAGGGCGAGTCCGCGTATCGCTGCAGCGGCGGGCTGGCCTGCGCCGCGCAACGCCGCGAGGCGCTGCGCCACTTCGCCTCGCGCCGGGCGATGGACATCGAAGGCCTGGGCGAACGCCAGGCCGATGCCCTGGTCGAATTCGGCTTCGTGCGGTCGCTGGCCGACCTGTACGCGCTGACGGTCGAGGACCTGGTGCGGATGAAGACCGCGCTGGACGCGGCGACCGCGGTCGATGTCCTGCAGGCGGTGGGCGAGAGCCGCGGCGCGCTGGTGCTCGACGATGACGGCGCCGCGTTGCTGGCGCGGGCGGAAACGCAAGACGCCGGCGTGCAATGGAAACACGCGGATTTCCTGCGTGCGCACCTGGCGGTGGACCTGGGCGGCAAGCTGGCCAGCCGCTGGGCGGAGAACCTGGTCGCCGGCATCGATGCCAGCCGTGCCACCACGTTGCCGCGGTTCCTGTTCGGGCTGGGCATCCCGCACCTGGGCGAGACCACCGCCAAGGCGCTGGCGCACTGGCTGGGATCGCTGGACTTCGTGCGCAGCACGCCAGCGGTGCTGCTGCAGGCGCTGCCCGACATCGGCGGCGAGGTCGCGCGCTCGATCGCGACCTTCTTCCAGCAGCCCGGCAATGTCGCGGTGGTCGATGCGCTGATCGAAGCGGGCATCCACTTCTCCGACGAGGGCGCGCCTGCCGCGGAGCTGCGCGAACGCCTCGACCTTGCGCATCTGCTGGCGACGCTGCCGGTCGACAAGCTGGGCGGCAAGAGCGCGCAGCGCCTGGCCGAGACCTACGGCAGCCTCGACGCATTGCTGCATGCCAACGAGAGCGGCTGGACCGGCGCCGGGCTCGCGCGCGCGGGCGCAGCCAACCTGGCCGGCTATCTGGCCGACAGCGACGCGCTGCAGGCCCTGCGCGCAGCGGATGCAGCGATGCAGCGGCTGCTGGCTGCCGCCCCGGCGCGCGCGGTGCGCAGCGCCGGTCCGCTCGACGGCAAGACCGTGGTGCTGACCGGCACCCTGGGTGCCATGACCCGCGATGAGGCCGGCGCGCGGCTGGAGGCGCTGGGCGCGAAGCTGGCCGGCAGCGTGTCGAAGAAGACGTCGCTGGTCGTGGCCGGCGAGGCGGCGGGATCGAAACTCGCTAAGGCGGAGGATTTGGGCATCGACGTCTGGGACGAGCCCACGCTGCTGGCGTTCCTGGACGCGCACGCATGAGCCCTGCCGCGCCGTCCGCGTCCTTCGATGCGCTGCGCCTGCGTGCGCGCCTCAATGCGAGGCTGCGCGAGTTCTTTGCCGAGCGCGGGCTGGTCGAGGTCGAGACGCCGATGCTCTCGCAGGCCGGCAATACCGACCCGAACGTCGCCAGTTTCAGCACCAGCTTCAGTGGCCATGTGTCGGCGGGCGGATCCACGCGCTGGCTGCGGACCTCGCCTGAGTTTCCGCTCAAGCGCCTGCTGGCGGCCGGTTTCGGCGACTGTTACGAA
>JAFAFY010000408.1 GCA_023423235.1 Pseudomonadota bacterium | reverse complement strand
CGCGCAAGGCCCTGCTGGCGCTGGCCACCGGCTTTGCCCTCGCCACCGCCGGGCTCTCGCTGGGCGCGCTGCCCCTGCCCGCATTCGCCCAGGCCCAGACGCAGGCCCCGGCCGCCGTGGCCAGCGTCGACATTCCCTACGAGACCTTCACCCTGCCCAACGGCCTACGCGTGGTGGTGCACACCGACCGCAAGGCGCCGATCGTGGCGGTCAACATCTGGTACCACGTCGGCAGCAAGGACGAGCCGGCCGGGCGCAGCGGCTTCGCCCACCTGTTCGAACACCTGATGTTCCAGGCCAGCGAGAACCACCCGGGCGAGTTCTTCGACCCCTTCAAGCAGGTCGGCGTGACCGACCAGAACGGCACCACCAACACCGACCGCACCAACTACTTCCAGAACGTGCCGACCACCGCGCTGGACATGGCGCTGTGGATGGAGTCCGACCGCATGGGCCACCTGCTCGGCGCGGTCGACCAGGCGGCGCTCGACGAGCAGCGCGGCGTGGTCCAGAACGAGAAACGCCAGGGCGAGAACCAGCCCTACGGCCAGGTCTGGGACAAGCTCACCCGCGCGCTGTACCCCAAGGGCCATCCGTACCACCACGGCGTCATCGGCTCGATGAACGACCTCAACGCGGCCTCGCTCGACGACGTCAAGCAGTGGTTCCGCACCTGGTACGGCCCGAACAACGCAGTGCTGGTGCTGGCCGGCGACATCGACGCGGCCACCGCGCGGCGCCAGGTGGAGCGCTACTTCGGCGATATCCCGGCCGGGCCGACGATGGCCCAGCCCGCGGTCGACGTGGCCAAGCGCAGCGCCGACACCCGCGAGACGATGGAGGACCAGGTGCCGCAGTCGCGCATCTACCGGGTGTGGAACGTGGCCGAGCTGGGCACGGTCGACATCGACCAGCTGCAGGTGCTGGGCAGCATCCTGGGCGGCAGCAAGTCCTCGCGGCTCGACCGCCGCCTGCTGCACGACGACAAGCTGGTCGACAACATCAGCGCCGGCGCGTGGGGGTCACAGCTGGGCTCGAGCTTCGGCATCATCGCCACCGTCAAGCAGGGCGTGGACCCGGCGACGGTCGAGGCGGCGATCGACGAGGAACTGCAGCGGCTGATCAGCGAGGGCCCGACGGCCGAGGAACTCGAACGCGCCAAGACCGGGTTCCGCGCCGGCTTCATCCGCGGCATCGAGCGCATCGGCGGCTTCGGCGGCAAGGCCGACGCGCTGGCCGAATGCACCGTCTACGAGAACGACCCGGGCTGCTTCCGCGCCTCGCTGGAGAACGTCGCCGCCACCAGCGCCGCCGACGTGCAGGCGGTCGGCGGCAAGTGGCTGGATGTCGGCAGCCACACCATCGTGGTGGTGCCGGGCGCGCGCACCGCGCTGGAGGAGGAGCCGGCCGTGACCCCGGCGCCGTTCACCCCGCCCGCGCCCGATGCGCGCTACCGCACCACGCCCAGCGACGTCGACCGCAGCGCCGGCGTGCCGAAGACCACGCGCTTCCCGGAACTGAAGTTCCCCGAGCAGCAGCACGCCACCCTGTCCAACGGCACCAGGGTGATCCTGGCCCAGCGCCACGACATCCCGGTGGTGCAGCTGAGCTACGAGTTCAACGGCGGCTACACCGCCGACCTCGGCCGCACGCCGGGCACCGCCAGCTTCGCGATGAACCTGCTCGACGAGGGCGCCGCCGGCATCGGCTCGCTGGATTTCGCCGACAAGGTGGAGGCGCTCGGTGCCAGCCTCGGCGCCGGCGCCTCGCTCGACGGCAGCAACGCCTACCTCTCGGCGCTGAAGGAGAACCTGGACCCGTCGCTGGCGCTGTTTGCCGACATGGTGCGCCAGCCCAACTTCGACCAGGGCGAGATCGACCGCATCAAGGCGACCTGGATCGCCGGTATCGCCCAGGAGAAGGCGCGTCCTTCGACCGCGGCGATGCGCGTGCTGCCGCCGCTGCTCTACGGCGACGGCCACCCCTACGCGATCCCGTTCACCGGCAGCGGCACCGAAGCCGCGATCGCCAGCCTGACCCGCGACGACCTGGTGGCCTTCCACCGCGACTGGGTGCGCCCGGACGGCGCCACCCTGATCGTCGTCGGCGACACCACGCTGGCCGAGATCGTGCCGCTGCTGGAGAAGCACTTCGGCGACTGGCGCGCGGCGGCGCCTGCGCCGGCCGCGCCCGCGGTCACCGAGGTCGCCCGGCCCGAGGCCGCGCGCGTCTACCTGATCGACCAGCCGGGCGCGGTCCAGGCCAACATCTTCGCCGGCCAGGTGGTGCCGTCGAGCCGCGACCCCGGCGCGGTGCGCTTCGACATGGCCAATACCGTGATCGGCGGCGACTTCACCGCGCGCCTGAACATGAACCTGCGCGAGGACAAGCACTGGTCCTACGGCGTGCGCAGTTCGGCCAGCGGTGCACTCGGCCAGCGGCCGTGGCTGGTGTCGGCGCCGGTGCAGATCGATCGCACCGCCGATTCGATCGCCGAGATCCAGCGCGAGCTCGATGCGTTCGCCAGCGGCAGCCGTCCGGCCACCGCGGCCGAGCTGGCCCGCGGCCAGGCGATCCAGACCCTGAGCCTGCCCGGCGCCTACGAGACCGCGCGCGCGGTGCTGTCGACGATCGGCGGCAACGTCCGCTTCGGCCGCCCCGACGACTACGTGTTCCAGCGCAAGACCGAAGTCGAGGCGCTGACCACCGCGCAGATCGGCGAAGCGGCCAGGACCCTCGACCCGGCGACGCTGACCTGGGTGGTGGTCGGCGACCTCAAGCAGATCGAGGCGCCGGTGCGCGCGCTCGGCCTGGGCGAGGTGCAGGTGATCGATGCCGACGGCAAGCCGGTGGCAGCCGCGACGGCCACGCCGCAGGAATAACCGCCCGCGCGGCCTGCGCCGACGGTTCTGGTCCACTCAGCCGATGCCCGCCACAATGGCGGGCATCGTGCTGTCGGGCGCGGCTGCGCCCGGAGATCCGCATGCTTGCCCACCCCTCGCCGCCTCTGCATTGCCGCTTCTGCAACGCCTCCCCACCGGTTTTCCCGTTGTTCCGCCCGACCCTTCCGGAGCCATCCCGATGCGCAAGTTCCCGCTGATCCTGCTGCTGTCCCTGTCCGCTGCCGGCTGCACCTGGGTGCACATGGCCCCGGGCGCCAGCGCCGTGCGCGTCGTCAGTGCCGCGCCGGGCGGCTGCGAGAAGCGCGGCGAGGTCGAGGTCTCGGTCAAGCACAGCATCGCCTTCGTCGAGCGCAACGCGCTCCGCGTGCGCGAGGAGCTGGAGACCCTGGCGCGCAACGAGGCGCCGGGCCTCAACGCCAACACCATCCATCCGCTGGGCGAACCCGCCGGCGGTTCGCAGCGCTTCGCCGCCTGGCACTGCCCGCGCTGAACGCGCCCGCCACCGCCTGCGCCTGGGCCCGGCCCCACCGCTGACGCCGCGGGTACCCGCTTCCGGGTGGGTGGCGACATGCGTCGCCCCGCCGAAGCGGGTACCCTATGCGGCTCCTTTGCCAGACCCGGCGCCCAGCCCATGCTCTTCAAGAACGTCGCCATCGCCGGCCTCGCCCACGTCGATGCGCCCAACCGCGTGACCAGCGACGACATCAACGCAAGGCTGAAGCCGACCATCGACCGCCTCGGCATCAAGACCGACGTGCTGCAGGACATCGCCGGCATCCATGCCCGCCGCCTGTGGGACGACGAGGTCCAGGCCTC
>JAFAFY010000378.1 GCA_023423235.1 Pseudomonadota bacterium | reverse complement strand
TGTGTCGACTTCTCCAGCGCCGGCGGCCGGCGGATCGTCGGCGTCCAGTTGCCGGGCCAGGACTGGATCGACGACATGGCCATGCAGGAACAGCAGGTCTCGGTAGATGCGCATGACTGGCTCCTCGACTTGAGTGGAATCGAAGATAGGTGCAGGCTGGCGCGTCGAATAGCGACGCTTTCGCAAGCCCGACTTGAAGGAAATTCAAGGATGCCCCGTCCGCCGCTGCACGCCCTGCAGGGTTTCGTGGCCGTCGCGCGCGCCGGCACGATCTCCGGCGCGGCCGAATCGCTGCACCTGACCGTCAGTGCGCTGAGCCACCAGATGCGCACGCTGGAGACCCGGCTGGGTTACCGCCTTCTGCTGCGCCATGCGCGCGGTGTGTCGTTGACGCCCGACGGGCAGCGCCTGCTCGAGCGCATCGCCCCGCACCTGCAGGCCATCACCCAGGCACTGCAGCCGTTCCCCGCGCGCCGCGACGACATCCTCACCGTCAGCATCACCCCGACGATGGCCTCGGCCTGGCTGGTGCCGCGATTGGCGGACTTCATGCGCATCCATCCCAAGATCGAGTTGAACCTGCTCTCGAGCGAGCGCGTGGTCGACTTCGACCAGCAGCTGAACATCGATGCGGCAATGCGGGTCGGCCAGGGGCGCTGGCCTGGCGTCGAGGCCGAGCCGCTGTTCGACGAGTACCTGGTGCCGATGGCGAGTCCCGCGTTGATCGCGCGCATGCGCCGCGCCCGGCACACGCGGCTGGCGCAGTGGCCGCTGCTCGGCGATCCCGACGGCGAATGGGAACGCTGGTTCGCGCTGGCCGGCGATACGCCGCCGGCGCGCTATGTCGCGGTATTCGACGACTCCGAGTCGCATCACCGCGCCGCGCTCGATGGTGTCGGCGTGGCCCTGGGCCGGGTCACGCGGGCGCGTTTCCTGCTCGATTCCGGACAACTGGTGGCGCTGTCGCCGCACCGCCTGCGCACGCCCTGGGGCCACTACCTGGTGCACCCGCCGCGCTCGGCCGACCACCAGGGGTTCCTCGCCTTCCGCGACTGGCTGCGGGCGCAGGCGGCCGACCACGTGCGGCGGGTGGCCGAGGATGCAGCCGCAACCGCGCCGCGCGCGAGGCGAAAACCTGTGGCGCGCAACGCGAAGCAGTCCACGGCGCGGCGCGCCGGCCGCTGAGCGCGGCGGCTTGCCTCAGTCGGCGATCTTCACCAGCAGCTTGCCGAAGTTGCGCCCTTCCAGCATGCCGACGAACGCCGCCGGCGCATTCTCCAGCCCGTCGACCACGTCCTCGCGGTAGCGGATCTCGCCATCGCGCAGCCAGCGCCCCATCTCGCGCAGGAACTCGGGATACAGGGCGATGAAGTCGCGCTGGATGAAACCGCGCACGGTGAGGTGGCGGGTCAGGATCAGCGCCATCCATTGCGGCAGCCGGTCCGGCCCCGGTGGTGGCGCGGAGGCGTTGTACTGCGCGATCAGGCCGCACACCGGAATCCGCGCGAAGTCGTTGAGCAGCGGCAGCACCGCATCGAAGACCTTGCCGCCGACGTTCTCGAAGTACACGTCGATGCCGTCCGGGCAGGCGGCGGCAAGCTGGGCGGCGAGGTCGTCGCTGCGATGGTCGAGCGCGGCGTCGAAACCGAGCTCGTCGCGCAGGTAGGCGACCTTCTCCGGTCCGCCGGCAATGCCGACCACGCGCGCACCGGCGCGCTTGGCGATCTGCCCGACCGTCGCACCGACCGGCCCGCTGGCGGCGGCCACCACCAGGGTCTCGCCGGGCGCCGGCTTGCCGATCTCGCGCAGGCCCACGTACGCGGTGAAGCCGGGCATGCCGTAGACACCGAGCGCGGTCGACAGCGGCGGCCCGTCGGGGTCGAGCTTGCGCCGCAGCGCCTCGCCATCGACCACGGCAAACGTCTGCCAGCCGGCGTGCGCCAGCACCACATCGCCCGGCGACCACGCCGGATGCAGCGACTGCACGACTTCCGAGACGGTGCCGCCCTCGATCACGTCGCCGATCTCCAGCGGCGCGACATACGAGCGTCCGGCGTTCATGCGCCCGCGCAGGTAGGGATCGAGCGACAGCCAGCGGTTGCGCAGCAGCACCTGGCCATTGCGCAGCGGCGGCAGGGTGGCGTGTTCGAGACGGAAATCGTCGGGCGTCGGTGCGCCGTGCGGACGTGCCGCGAGCACGATGCGGGTGGTCTCGATGGCGGTCATGGGCATTCCCTGTGAGGTGCACCGCACGGTAGCGCATCGTGTGCATGCACGGGATCGTCCCGGGGTGGCAGCACCGCGCAATGAATTCATGTTCATGAAATCTTTTTTGTGCAGTGCATCACCCGCAGTCGCGACACGCCCCGGTAGGCTGCGCGCAGATGTCGTGCGCACTGCGGCATTGCGCCTCAGGGGGAAGATCAGTGGTCGAGAAGGGGGACCGCGACGGGAATCGCGGTGCGGTACGCGTCGTGTCGATGGGAACCGACACGCAGGAGGACCATGCGCTGCTGTGCCGGCTGCGCGCGGTCGCCGGGGTTTCGGACACTGCGATCTGCCTGTGCGACGACCCGCATGCCTGCGACGTGCTGGTGGTGCGCGACACCAGTGCGATGCGCGGCTTCGCCCGTGACCTGGCTGGGGACGCGGCTGGAGTACGGCTGTGGATCCTCGACGAGGCCGGCAGCCTGCACGACGAGCGTGCGCCGGATGCCGCCTTCGACGAGGCGACGCTGTGGCACGCGCTCGACCAGCTGCTGGGGCCCGGCGTGGCGACGCCGCTTCCCCTGCCCGTCGCCGAGCCGGCGGCGGACGTGGCGCTGGCCGTTGCCGACGCGAGTCCCGCGTCGGCGCGCGAACTCGACGCCCTGCCAATCGCCCAGGCCCTGCGCGAGTCCATCATCGCAGGCAAGGGCCATGCCACGCTGTTGCATGCCGGCCAGCCGCTGCTGCTGCTGGATTTCGACCGGCGCCTGGCCATCGCCGCGAGCGCGACCACCGGCACGCCGGCGCTGGCCGCGGAGCTGTCGGCGCTGCTGGCCGGCGCGACGCTGCGGCCGCTCGACGCCGCCACGTTCAATGCCCGCAGCGCGGCCGCGCTGCCCTTGATCCCGCTGCTGTGGAACGTGGCCATGCAGGCCCGGGGCGAAACGGCGCTGCTGCCGCCACTGGCGGCCGGCACCGCGCTGTCGCTGCGGCAATGGCCGGACTTCCGCGCCGTGGCCAACCGCCCGGACCACTTCCAGCTGTGTTCGCTGCTGCTCAAGCGGCCCAGTACCGCAAGCGAAGCCGCCACCTTGCTGGGCGTGTCCGCGGACGTGGTCCAGGGCTTCTACAACGCCGCCTACGTGACCGGCTATGCGGTTGCCGATGCTCCGGCAAGCGCACGAGCCAACGACCGCCCCGCTGCCGACGAAGCCGCCAACTCGCGGCTGTCGCGCCTGTGGCGGACGGTCCTGGGAGACCGGCGCGGCAGCTGAGCGCGATACCCGGGCCGGGCCAGCCGCGACTCAGCCGCCCGCGCTGGCGGCATCGAGCGCGGCGATATCGGACTTCGACAGCAGCAGCGTGCGCGCCGCGGCCAGTTCGCGCAGCTGGGCAATGCTGGTGGCGCTGACGATCGGCGCGGTGATGCCGGGGCGCGCGATCAGCCAGGCCAGCGCCACCTGGGCAACGGTCGCGGCCTGGCGCGCGGCGACGTCGTCCAGGGCGGCGAGGATGCGCTTGCCACGTGCGTTGAGGTACTGCTTGACCACCTGCGCGCCGCGCGCGGCGCTGCGGCTGGCATCGGCCTCGCTGCGGTACTTGCCGCTGAGGAAACCGCTGGCCAGCGCGTAGTAGCTGATGACCCCGAGGCCTTGCGCGCGCACCAGCGGCTCCAGCGCCGCCTCGTAGCCGGCGCGGTCGTAGAGGTTGTACTCGGGCTGCAGCGTCTCGTAGCGCGGCAGGTTGTGGCGTTTGGCCACCTCCAGCGCCTCGGCCAGGCGTGGCGCACTGTAGTTCGACGCGCCGATCGCGCGCACCTTGCCCTGCTCGATCAGCCGCGAGAACGCGCCCAGGGTGTCCTCCAGCGGCACCGAAGGGTCGTCCTCGTGTGCCTGGTAGAGATCGATGACATCGGTCTGCAGGCGCCGCAGCGAGTCCTCGGCCGCGGCTTGGATGTTGGCCGGCGACAGCCCGGGATGCTGCGACCACTTGGCGACCTTGGTGGCGATGACGATGCGGTCGCGCCGGCCGCCGCGCTTGAGCCATTTGCCGATCAGGGCTTCGGACTCGCCGCCCTGGTTGCCGTCGACCCAGGCCGAATACACGTCGGCGGTGTCGACCAGGTTGATCCCCAGCGCCACGCACTCGTCCAGGAGCGCGAACGTGGTCGCCTCGTCCGCGCTCCAGCCAAACACATTGCCGCCGAACGCCAGCGGCGAGACCTTCAAACCCGAGCGCCCGAGTTCACGTTCCGACATCATCGACTCCTGCAAACCATGTGCCGTCAGCATAGGCGCCTGCTGTGCCGGGCGACGTACAGTCGGTGTCGAAAGCAGTGTTCCGCGCCTGCAACCACCCACCTGCAGGTGCCGCCCGCGACCCACGCCAGACGCGACGCCACGCGGCTTGTGGCACCCTTGCACCACGCCCGCAAACCGGAGTTCCCGCCATGCAACGCGCCATGCTGCTGTGTGCCACTGTCGCCCTCGCCTCGCTTGCCGGCTGCAGCAGCGGCCCGCAGCCACGCGCCGACACCGCGGCCGATATCGATGCCGCCAACGTCTCGCAACTCGACACCGTGCTGGCCGGCGACTGGCGCAGCGCGGAGAACCGTGCGCGCGACATCTACCGCCATCCGCGCGAGACACTGGCGTTCTTCGGCGTGCGCCCGGAACAGACGGTGGTCGAGATCACGCCTGGCGGTGGCTGGTATGCGGAAATCCTCGCCCCGTACCTGCGCGACGACGGCCACTACATCGCCGCCGTCGTCGACCCGACCGCGCTGCCCGAAGGTCGCGGCCGCAGCTACCAGCAGACCCAGCACGACACCCTGCAGGCGCGCTTCGACGCTGCTCCCGCGCTGTTCGGCAATGCCCGCATCGTCGCCTACGACCCCGCCGCGCCGCGTCTGGGCCCGGACAACTCCGCCGACGTGGTGCTGACCTTCCGCAACGTGCACAACTGGCGCGCTTCCGGCCAGGCCGCGGGCATGTTCAAGGCGTTCTACGACGTGCTGCGCCCGGGCGGCGTGCTGGGCGTGGTCGAACACCGCGCCGCAGGCGAGGTGCCCGACGACGACCGCAGCGGCTATGTCGGCCAGTCGCAGGTCATCGCCCTGGCCCAGGCCGCCGGCTTCCGGGTGGACGGCAGCAGCGAGGTCAACGCCAACCCGCGCGACACCCGCGACCACCCCAATGGCGTGTGGACCCTGCCGCCCGGCAACAACCATCCGCCCGAGGACGCCGAGCGCTACCGCGCGATCGGCGAGAGCGACCGCATGACGCTGCGCTTCGTGAAGCCGTGAATGGCCGTGGCCGGTGATTGGAAAGCGGGTGATTCGTGATTCGTGATTGGTGATTCGTAAGAGCCGGTCCGACGCGGACGGTTTGCATCCGCGCCCGACCGATGCGCGACCCCATGCCGGACACCCCCCCAAGGAGCGCGCCACTGCCGCTTCTCCAATCACCAATCACCAATCACCAATTACCAATTACCAATTACCAATTACCAATTACCAATCACGAATCACGAATCACGAATCACGAATCACGAATCACCGACCCATGCTTGTCGCCTTCAACAAACCGCACAACGTGCTGTGCCAGTTCACCGACCGCAGCCAGCCACCCCGGCCGACGCTGAGCGGCTTCGGGCTGCCGGCGGGTGTCTACGCGGCGGGCCGCCTCGACCATGACAGCGAAGGCCTGCTGTTGCTGACCGACGACGGCGACCTGGCGCATCGCATCACCGATCCGCGGCACAAGCTGCCCAAGACCTACCAGGTGCAGGTGGAAGGCGCGCCCACGCCGGAACAGCTGCAGGCGCTGCGCGACGGCGTGGTGCTCAACGACGGGCCGACACGACCGGCGCTGGCCAGGCTGCTCGACCCTGCCCCGGCATTGTGGCCGCGTGATCCGCCGGTGCGCTTCCGCAGGACCGTGCCCGACGCCTGGCTGGAACTGACGATCCACGAGGGCCGCAACCGGCAGGTCCGGCGCATGACTGCGGCGGTCGGCCTGCCGACCCTGCGCCTGGTGCGCGTGGCGATCGGCCCCTGGGCGCTGGACGGCCTCGCGCCCGGCAGCTGGCAGCGGCTGGAACCCATCCCCGGGCCGGCCTGAACGCCGGCGGAGTTGCCCGCAGTTCGCCGCCACTTGTCCTGATCTGGCGTCTGCGCGCCGGAGTTGCGCCGGGTTTTCTGCTAACGTTCCGCAGCGGGCGACTGGAGTCGTCGCCCCGGTCAACACCTCGGGGCGAAGCAGTACGGACATGCCGACATCAGCCACCACCAGCGGCCGCATCCTGGTCGTCGACGACCAGCCCGCGAACCTCCTTGTCGTCAGCTCGCTGCTGAGCCGGCACGGCTACGAGGTGACCACGGCGCCCGATGGCGAACAGGCGCTGTCGATCCTGTCGCAAGTGCAGCCCGACCTGCTGCTGCTCGACATGCTGATGCCGAACATGGACGGTTTCGCGCTGCTGGCCGAGATCAAGCAGAACCCCGAACTGCTGCGGCTGCCGGTGGTGTTCCTCACCGTGGCCCAGGACCGCGACCTGCTGTTGCGCGCGTTCGATTCGGGCGCGGTCGATTACGTCACCAAGCCGTTCATGCCCGAGGAACTGCTGGCGCGGGTCAACGCCCACGTCGGCCTGAAACAGACCCGCGACCGGCTCGAGCGCATTGCGCGCGAGCGCCAGGAACTGGTCAACCTGGTGGCGCACGACCTGAAGAATCCGCTGTCGAGCATCTGGTTCGCCAGCGACATGCTGATCAAGGGCGAGACCCGCCCCGAACGCGTACCGCGCTACAACCGCATGATCCACGACAGTGCCGAGGATGCGCTGGGCTACATCCGCCGCTACCTGGAAACCCAGGAGCACAAGCGCAACGCCCCCACCCAGCAGGCCACGCCGCTGCGCGAGGTGCTGGACTGGCTGGTGGACCGCTACGGACTGCAGTTCGAGGACCGCGGCCTGACCCTGCGCCTGCATCCGGCCGGGTTCTCGCCGGTGGTGGCGGTGGACGCGCTGGTGCTGCGCCAGGTGGCGGAGAACCTGATCACCAACGCGATCAAGTACGCGCCCGACAGCGACGTCGACCTGTCGCTGCGCGGCGGTGGGCCGGGCTATTTCCAGTTGCTGGTCGAGGACCGCGGCCCGGGTATCCCGCGCGAACTGCAGAAGGCGTTGTTTCTGCCGTTCTCGCGGCTGGCGCATGCCGGCAAGGACGATGGCCGCTCCACCGGCCTGGGCCTGTCCCTGGCCAGGCAGATCGTCTCCGACCTGGGCGGACAGCTGTGGTACGAGGACCGCGAGAACGGCGGCGCCCGTTTCGTCATCGAGCTGCCGGAAGTCAATCGCGCCGCCGCGACCGCGGCGCACGACAGGGACGACGCTGCGGACCGCTGAGGCGGCGATCGCATCCGCATCGACAGCGGTTCCGCGGCGCGCTTACGTCCCGCCCGCCACGCCGCGTGGGTCCATGGCTTGCGCCGTTGGCCCGGAAGGCGGGCACAAGCACCCACCTCCTGGCACCCGCCGCGCGGAATGCCCGATCAGACCTGGGACCGACGGGCTTGCCCACAGCGGGAACACGCGCCGCCTTCCGCCGGACAAGGGCGCCCTGCCCTGCAATGGAAGACTCGGGGACCGGAACGCCACCGTCACGGAACGCTCCTACCTGCCAGGCCCGCTACGGCGCCTGGAGAATCGGACCTGGAAAACCGGGCTTGGAACATCGGGTCTGCCAAAACGGCAACGCGCGCCATGGGCGCGCGTTGCAGGTACTGCGCACCGCCTTGCGGCGATGCCATGGATCATTCCTCGCCGGCGGTCTTGCGCGCGGCGGTCTTGCGGCGTGCCGTACCGGACTTGGCCTCGATCCGGCGCGAGGACCCTTCGATCGTACCGTTGGCCTTCTTTTTCTTGTAATGCCGCACCGCAAGCCAGGCCAAGCCCGCGCCCGCCACCGTGGCGACGACCACGGCCGGGTTACGGCGCAGGAACCCGCCGGCAACCTTGGCACCGGACTTGGCCGCGCCGATCGCGATACCGGTCTGCAGCCACTTCTCGGCCGAATCGGGAATGGCATGGCGCAGGCTTTCGCCGGCGTGACCGACCAGGGACAGGGCCTTGTCGGACAACTGTTCGAACTTGCTCATGTGGGGTTTCCTTGGAAGTCCGCTACGGGAGGAGGACAGTCTGGGAGCGGGCGTGTCGACCGCACGTGACAGCCCGCCGTGTTGCACCCGGGCATTCAACACCCGTTCGGGCGGGCGCGCCAGTCGCGCATGCCGGGCCTGCCTGCCGGTGGCATCCGCCGGAGATGCCCGCTGGCGCGCGCGTACTGCGCTTCGCGCGGCGTGCCGGGCACTTGGGTGCGCGCAGCCTGCTGGCCCGTCGAAAGCGGCTGGACCGGCGCCCGCTGTCACTACAGCAGCTCCATGCACCGACGCACCGATCATCCCCGGGCGCGGACGAGGTTACGTGCCGCGCGGCTTGGCCCGATGGGTGGCAGTCGCATTCCAGGGATCGTCGGGCCACGGGTGCCGGGGATACCGCCCCTTCATCTCCTTGCGGACTTCCGGATAGGTGCGCTCCCTGAACCCGCGCAGGTCGCCGGTGACCTGCAGCGGCCGCCCGGCGGGCGACAACAGGTGCAGGGTCAGCGGCACGCGGCCATCGGCGATGGCCGGGGTCTGCGCCAGGCCGAAGAGTTCCTGCAGCTTGACGGCGAGCACCGGCGGCTGCGGCGCACCTTCCGCATCGAGCAGATAGTCGATCGCGCGCGCCTGACCCGAAGGCACGCTGATGCGCACCGGTGCCAAACGATCGAGCTGCTGGCGCTGCGGCCAGTCGAGCAGGCCCTGCAAGGCGCCGGCGAAGTGCTCGGCGTCCAAGGCATCGAGCCGGGTGCAGCCCGCGAACGCCGGCCGCAGCCAGGCGTCGCGCGTCGCCAGCAGCGCGGCATCGGAGAGGTCGGGCAGGCCGAGTTCCGGCATCCAGGTGCGCAGGCCCTGCACTCGCGCGCGCCACTGGCGCAGGCCGTCGCGCCACGGCAGCACGTCGAGGCCGAGCTCGCCCACCGCGTCGGTCAGGGCCTGCGCGGCCTGCGCCGGGTCGACGCGCCCGTTGGCGACGGCGTCGAGCACGATGCCGTCGAAGCGGCGCACGCGCTCGCCGACCAGCGCGCGCCGGCCGGCGTCCCAGCGGGTTTCGTCGGCATCGGAGAAGCGCTGCGGCCAGCTGGCGCGCAGTTGCGCCTCGTCCACCGGTGCGCCGCGCAGCAGCAGCGCATCGCGGGCATCGAAGCGCAGTTCGCTGGCGACGATCCAGGGCTCGCCGACCAGGCTGCTGTCGTCGAAGAGTTTCGCCATGCGGCCGTTGCTCAGGCCATAGCGGTAGGGGTCGCGGGCGTGGCGATAGCCGATGCGATCGGGGAATGCGTGTACCAGCAGGTCGCCGAGTTCGTGCGCGGCGGCCTCGCGCGGCGGCGCGGCCGTGCAGCGCAGGCGCCGACGCCACTGCGCCGCGG
>JAFAFY010000377.1 GCA_023423235.1 Pseudomonadota bacterium | reverse complement strand
GTGCGGCTGCGCATGGTCCAGGCATTCGAAGGCCTGCGCATGTTCCATTGCCACATCCTCGAACACGAGGACATGGGGATGATGGGCAACGTGATGGTCCGGCGCTGATGTGTCGCGCCTTGCGCATGCCCGCCTGCGGGGCCAACGCTGCCATCGCCGACGGCAGCGCTTGCGCATGACCCATGCCCCGTCCCGCGCACGGCCGGGCAATGCCGCCACGGCATCGCACCTGTCGCCATCGCGGCGCGCGGCGCCCGCCGCCTGCCACCCCATCGTCGCCAGCCTCCAGCCGCCCCGCGGCCTGTCGCCAGCCTGATGCCAGTCCCCGCAACGGCCTGTGCCGTACGGGCTTCCCCGCTTACGTTGATGCAACGAGGTTCTTCGATGAGACACGCCCCTTTCAGACCCCTGCCGCTGGCAAGCGCCTGTGCGCTGGCACTGTGCGCCGCCACGGCAATGCTGGCGCCGGGCCACGCCCAGGCGCAGGCACGGCAGCAACAGCAGCTGTACACGTTCGATATCCCCGCCGGCCCGCTGGCGACGGCACTGAACGAACTCGCCACCGCTGCAGGCCAGTCGCTGGCGTTCGATCCGGAACTGGTCAAGGGCCGCCAAAGCAATCGCCTGGCAGGCGTCCATGGTGTCGAGGAGGCGCTGGAACGGCTGCTCGCCGGTAGCGGACTGACCTGGTTGCGCACGTCCGATGGCGCCTACCGGATCGAAGCCGCCTCGCAGGAAGACGGGGTGATCACCACCGCCGCACTGTCGGTGGAAGGCAGCCAGAGCGTGGGCACGCTCGCCCGCGACGGGATCTCCGACAGCACCGCCTACACCTCGCGCGGCATCGAGGTGGCCGGCAAGCTGCCACGCAGCCTGCGCGAGATCCCGCAGTCGGTCACCGTGCTGACCGAGCAGCGCCTGCGTGACCAGGCCGTGGTGGATGCGGCCCAGGCACTGAACTGGGTGCCCGGCGTGGTCGACTGGCAGACCGACCAGAGCGGCACCCAGCAGTTCTACTCGCGCGGGTTCCTGCTCAACAACTTCTCGATCGATGGCAACCTGGCCGGCACGACGTTCTGGCAGCTGCCCGCCGACCTGTCGGCCTACGACCAGGTGGAAATCCTGCGCGGCCCCAACGGCCTGTTCGCCGGCGGCGGCAACACCGGCCTGCCCGGTGGACAGGTCAACCTGACCCGAAAGCGGCCGCTGCCCTTCGCGCGCACCGAGCTGGAGCTGGCTGCCGGCTCCTGGCACCAGTACCGCGGCACGCTCGACATCAACCGCCCGCTGACCGCCGACGGGCGCCTGCGTGGACGCGCGGTGATCAGCTACCAGGACCGCGAGTTCCACTACGACCATGGCCGGCTCGAGAACTGGATGCTCTACGGCGTCCTGGAATACCAGCCCATCGACCAGCTGACCTTCACCGCGGGCATCGAGAGCGAGCGCCGCGATGCGTCCTACATGGTGTTCGGCCTGCCGATGCGCGGCGACGGCACGTTCCCGGGCTGGTCGCGCAGGACCAGCAACGTGATTCCCTGGTCCGGCTGGGACGGCGACACGCTGGGACAGTTCGCCGAGGCCGCCTACGCATTCAACGACCGCTGGAAGGCCAAGCTGATCTACACCCAGCGCAGGGAGGACACCCAGTGGGACTTCGGCTCGGTGTCGGGCGTCGTCGACCCGATGCCCGGCAGCAGCCAGCGCCCGCTGTACGCATGGGTCAACTGGCGCAGCAGTGCGGCCCGCACCCGCGCAGCGGAATTCAACGTCACCGGGCAGTTCGACCTGTTCGGCCGCAGCCACGATGTGGTGTTCGGCCTGGAGGCGTCCAAGCGCAAGAGCCGCAGCCGGTTCGCATCGCAGTACGCCTACGACTGGAATGGCAGCGTCGGCGGACGCTACCTGATCGACCAGGACACCCTGGACCTGACGCAGATCCCCTGGGTCGAGACACCGTACGACCCCGCCAACTGGACCACCACGCCCTACATCAACCGTGCGGCCTACGTGAACCTGCGCATGAGGCTGCTGGAGCCGTTGACCCTGACCGCCGGTTCGCGCATCAGCAGCTACGAGTACCAGGGCAGCTTCAACCCGGTCACCGGCAGCAACGGCGTCGGCGGGTACAGGAAATCGGGAATCCACACCCCGTTCGCCGCCCTGACCTACGACTTCAGCACCTCCACCAGTGCCTACGTCAGCTACACGGACATCTTCCGGGTCACCAATGCCTACACCTGGCCCGCCGGCGAGATGGTCGACCCGGTGACCGGCACCAACCTGGAAGCCGGGCTGAAATCCGAGTTCATGGGCGGGCGGCTGGTCGGCTCGCTGGCGGTCTACCGGACGCAGCTGGAAAACCAGACGCGGATCAATCCGGACGCGCCCGTGCCCTGCCCCACCGCGCCCACGATCACCTACTGCTACATCGCCGACAACGAACAGCGCGTGCAGGGCGTGGACTTCGAATTCAACGGCAACATCACCGACGACTGGAAGGTATCGCTCGGCGCCACGTGGCTGCAGAAGGAATACACGCAGTGGCTCGACCGGAGAGGCGACGTCAGCGCGACCCAGGGCACGTCGTGGCGGCTGGATACGCCGTCGCGGATGCTGAAGGTGTGGACCGACTACCGCTTGCCCGGCGCCGCCGCCAACTGGCGCATCGGTGGTGGCTTCCGCGCCCAGAGCGAGATCTACAGCGAGCGCGCGGCCACCTCGACCATCCCCGGCATCCGCGTCACCCAGGGCGGCTACGCGGTCTGGGATGCCATGGTGGCCTGGGACATCAAGCCCGACCTGGCGCTGCAGTTGAACGCCTACAACATCCTGGACAAGCGCTACTTCTCGCGCATCGGCACGACCTATGTCACCTGGGGAGAACCTGCCAGCGTGATGCTGACCTTGCGCAGCCGCTTCTGACCACCGTCGCGCCGACGTGTGCCGGGCGGGCGTCGATGCATGGCGCCCGCCGCGCCGACCTGCTGCCCGCCGCAGCTTTCCACGCCACCAAACGTGCATGCTTGCAGCGCACGCCATATCGCCAGCGCCCGACGTGCGTTGCTTCAGGATCCGGGTAATGACCATGCAGTCCGACATCTCGATCGCCGCGCCCGCCCTGTCCCACGACCTGACGCCATGGGGCATGTTCCTGGCCGCCGACTGGGTGGTGCAGGCGGTCATGGTCGGGCTGGCCATTGCCTCCGTGCTGACCTGGACCGTGCTGCTGGCCAAGGCATGGGAACTCGCCCGCGTGCGACGCAGCCTGGTGGCTGCCCGCGACGTGGTGCTCGGCGCGGCCCGGCTGTCCGATGCCGCCGCGGCCGAGGCCCTGCAGGCCGGCACGCCCAAAGCGCTGCTGGAGGCGACCTGCCTGGAACTGCAACTCTCGCGGGACGTGGTCGGCAAGGACGGCATCCGCGAACGTGTGGCGTCGCGGCTGGAGCGCCTGGAGGCCGCACAGGCGCGGCACCTGCGCAAGGGCACCGGGGTACTGGCCACGATCGGTGCGACCGCACCGTTCATCGGCCTGTTCGGCACCGTGTGGGGCATCATGAACAGCTTCATCGGCATCGCCGGGTCCAACACCACCAATCTCGCCGTGGTCGCGCCCGGCATCGCCGAGGCGTTGCTGGCCACGGCGCTGGGACTGGTGGCGGCAATCCCGGCCGTCGTCATCTACAACCATTTCACCCGCACGCTCGCCGGGCTGCGTGGCGTGCTTGGCGACCTGTCGGCGGGCCTCCAGCAACTGGTCTCGCGCGATCTCGACCGCGGCCACTGACAGGACCGGGCATGGGAATCAGGACACGCCAGCATGACGATGACGACCTGGAGGAGAACCACGAGATCAACGTCACGCCCTTCATCGACGTGATGCTGGTCCTGCTGGTCATCTTCATGATCGCCGCGCCACTGGCGACGGTGGATGTCCCGGTGGCGCTGCCGGCCAGCGCCGCGCAGCCGCAACCGCGCGACAGCGACGCGGTGTTCCTGACGGTGCAGGCGGACCTGGGCCTGCGACTCAACGAACAACCCGTCGCGCCCGACGCCCTGGCCCGCGCCCTCGATGACCTGACCGGCGGCAACAAGGACGAGCGCATCTTCCTGCGCGCGGACAAGGCGGTGGCCTACGGCGACCTGATGGGCACCATGAACGCGCTGCGCGATGCCGGCTACCTGAAGGTCGCGCTGGTGGGGCTGGAACGGACCGCGGAATGAGCGTTGCCGGCAGCGACAGGATCCGCTGGCTGGTCAGCCTCGGCGTGGTGCTTGTCGTGCATGGACTCGGCGCCTGGGCCGTCCTGTGGTGGGCGACGCGGTCGCCGCCGCTGGCCGACGATTCGCCGATGGATGCGGTGATGGTGGAACTGGCCCCGGAACCGGAATCGCCCCCCGCCCCACCGACCGAGATTCCGCCAGGTCCGCCGCAGCAGGAACAGACCCGGCCCGAACCGCTGCCGACACCGCGTCCCGAATCCCGCGCGAAAACGCCCACGGTGGACAGCCCCGCGGTGCAGGATCCCGCGCAGCAGGAAGATCCGCCGGACGAAGACCCGTCCACGGAAGAGACCGCCGCCGCGCAGGCACTGGCGCTGCCCCAGGTCAGCGCCCGGCCGAGCGACGACTACGCCGCGCAGCAGACCGTTTCGGGCACGACCGGGCAGGCAGTGGTGACCTGGCAGAGCGTCTTGCTGGGCCATCTGGGGCAGTACCGGCGCTACCCGCGCCAGGCCGAACGCCAGCGACAGCAGGGCGTGGCCTACGTGCGATTCTCCGTCGACCGCCAGGGCAACGTGACCCATCCGCGCATCGGCCGCAGCAGCGGCCATCCCCTGCTGGACGAGGAAACCCTGGCCACGGTGCGACGCGCCAGTCCCGTGCCGCCGCCACCGGCGGATGTGAAGGGCGACCCGGTGGAGGTCATGGTACCGGTGAGCTTCTTCCTCAGGACGCGATGAGCTGCCGGCGACCCGGCGCAATGGCCGAGCGGATCGGCTGCAACGCCCAGTCGCTCTTGCCTTACGGCGAAACAAGGTGCCCGAAGCGCCTGCCTCCGTGAAAGCGGGGAGATTGCCGGAACCGATGCCTACTGGCTGGAATGCATGCAATCGCTGCCGCGAACCAATGGGATGACGCTGGCAGCATTCAAGTGCTGACTGTCATCAACTCTGGCGCCGACAGTTCCGACGCATTCCTGGATTGGCTGTCCTCGCTGAAGGCCGACGGGTCAAGCATCCCCAGCCGGACCAGCAA